>NZ_JAVHLH010000114.1 GCF_031082345.1 Brevundimonas sp.
CTCCGCGGGCTGCTGCGGCCGCGGCGCGGTGCGGGCCCAGGGCGGGCCGTCGGGGCGGGACAGATGGCGCTCGTAGTCCACGGCGGCGCCGGGCGCCGCGTAACCGGGGAAGGCGTAGCCGCTGTCGGCGAAATACGGATCGTAGCCCGCGCCATAGCCGTAGCGGTATCCGTACGGGTCGTTCTCGGACTGGCGGACGCTGATATCCAGCCGGCCGCTCTCCCCGATCGGCAGGGACACCGCCGCCGCGTAGTCGCGATAGCCTCCGGTGCCGACGCCGAGGCTGACCTCGCCGTGCGGCTGGCGATCGTCGCGCCACACCGGCGCGGCGTCATCGTAGGGGGTGGGGCCCGACGAACGGGCCGCCAGCCACTGCGCAATCTGCGCGTCGGTGCTAAGGCCGTGCGGAGTTGTCGACTGGGCGGCGCCGCTGACCGCCGGCGCGACCGGGGCCTCGGCGCCGTCGAGGACCACCATGGTGGCTGGCGCGGTGCTCATGGCGCTGTCCTGATCCGGACCGTCCGGAGACGGCGTCGGGGCGACCGCCAGGGCCGTCAGCAGCAAGGGGATCAGCATGGCGTCGTCTCCGGCGAGAAACCCAGCCTAGCCTCAAATGCGGCCAAGGTCAGGCCGACCCGTCGCCGCGGCCGAGCGGATCGGGCAGCGGCTCGCCCTCGGGGACGAAGGCCAGGGCCACGGAATTGATGCAGTAGCGCAGCCCCGTCGGCGGCGGACCGTCCGGAAAGACATGACCCTGATGGCTGTCGCAGCGGGCGCAGCGCGTCTCCGTCCGGGTCATGCCCAGCGACCGGTCGGTGATCGCCTTCACATGGGTGGGATCGACCGGCTCGGTGAAACTGGGCCAGCCGGTGCCGCTCTCGAACTTGGTCCCGGTGCGGAACAGCGGCAGGCCGCACTCGCGGCAGCAGAACACCCCGGCGCGCTTTTCGCCCAGCAGGGTGCCGCAGAACGGCGCCTCTGTGCCGTGGGCCAGCAGGACGCGCTTCTCCTCCGGCGACAGATCGGCCTCCAGTCGCGCCCGCGCTTCGTCGTCGGGCGGGGTCAGGTCGAAACCGGAAGGCGAGCGCAGGGTCGGGGCGATGTCGGGCATGGTTCCGAAATAGGAAGGGCCGGACGAGGGTGCCACCCCCTTCTCCCTCCCCGCCCCGGGGAGGGATGTCGGCGCGAAGCGGCGACAGGGTGGGGACGGCTCGCCGAAACGCGCTTCGGCGCTCCGGTCAGACGGCCGCCCCCACCCGGTCGCTGCGCGACCACCCTCCCCGGACGGGGAGGGAGAGACGAAAGGACCTCTGTGGCCTCAGACCAACTCCACCGCCATCGCCACGGCCTCGCCGCCGCCGATGCACAGGCTGGCCACGCCCTTCTTGCCGCCGCGCGCCTGCAACGCCGCCAGCAGGGTCGCCAGAACCCGCGCGCCGGACGCGCCGATCGGATGCCCCAGGGCCGTCGCCCCGCCGTTCACGTTCAGCTTGTCGTGAGAAATGCCCAGCTCCTGCATGGCGATCATCGGCACCACGGCGAAGGCTTCGTTGATCTCCCACAGGTCGACGTCCTCGACCGACCAGCCCGCCTTCTTCAGCGCCTTCTGCATCGCCGGCACCGGGGCGGTGGTGAACAGGCCCGGCTCATGGGCGTGGGCCGAATGGCTGACGATCCGCGCCACGATCGGCAAGCCCAGGGCCCTGGCCACGCTCTCGCGGGTCATGACCACGGCCGCCGCCCCGTCCGAGATCGAGGCCGAGGAGGCGGCCGTGATCGTGCCGTCCTTGGCGAAGGCTGGCTTCAGGTTGGGGATCTTCTCCGGCATGGCCTTGCCGGGCTGTTCGTCCTCGCTGACCGTCTCCGTCCCCTTGCGGGTGGTCACCTCGACGGGGGTGATCTCGGCCTTGAAGGCGCCAGAGGCGATGGCGTTGCGGGCGCGGGTCAGGCTCTCGATCGCATAGGCGTCCTGGGCCTCGCGGCTGAACTGATAGGTCCCGGCCGTGTCCTCGGCGAACGCGCCCATCGGCTTGCCGGGCGCATAGGCGTCCTCCAGCCCGTCCATCATCATCGAATCGACGATGACGTCATGGCCGATCCGGGCCCCGCCGCGGTGCTTGTTCATCAGATACGGCGCGCCGGTCATGCTCTCCATGCCGCCGGCCACGATCACGTCGGCGGTGCCGGCCGTCAGGGCGTCCGAGGCCATCATCACCGCCTGCAGGCCCGAGCCGCACATCTTGTTGACCGTGGTCGCCTCGACGTGGCGGCCGAGGCCGGCGCCCAACGCCGCCTGGCGCGCCGGGGCCTGACCCAGCCCCGCCGGCAGGACGCAACCCATATAGATCTGCTCGATCCTGGCCGGATCGATCCCGGCCCGCTCGACCGCCGCCTTGACCGCCGTCGCGCCCAGCTCTGTGGCCTTGGCGCCGGACAGGGCGCCCTGGAAACCGCCCATGGGCGTGCGGGCGAAGGAGCAGATGACGATCGGATCGGACATGACGGTACCTTGGGGAGGGCGTTGGAAAATCGGGGGGCTAGATCGGCCCTTTGGACGCTCGGCGCAAGCGTGGGCCTAGCTTGGGGTCATCGGGCCGCGGCGGGGCGCGTCTCCGCCCCAACTGCGGGCGGCGGCGACGAAGCCGAACTCCGGAAGACGATCCCGGTGCGCCTTCACCGGCGTGCGCATCAGGGTCCGGGCCAAGGCGTTCAGCGGCCCCAGCGGCGTCTCCGCCTCGACCCGCTCCAGCCACGCCGCCAGCTTCGGCCAGCGGGCCGCGTCGACATTGACCTGCACCGCACCGGCGTTGACGAAGGCCGGCGCCACGCTCAGGTCGGCGATCGATAGCGCGCCGAACAGGAAGCCGCTCTCCGGAACCTGGCTTTCAAGATAATCGAGGATGCCGGGCAGTTCGACGTCGCGGGCGTGCTCGACCTTCGCCTGGTCGACCTCTCCGCCGAGGTATCGGGGCTTCAGGGCGATCTCGAAGAACAGCCGCCAGCCCAGCACGTCGAACAGACGGGTGTCGGCGAACTCCTCCAGCCAGCGCGCCCTGGCCCGCTGCACCGGATCGGCCGGCCACAGCGACGGCCCGGGCCGGGTCTCCTCGATGTACTGGACGATGACGCTGGAGTCGCACAGCGTCACCTCGCCCTCGACCCACACCGGAATGCGGCGCAGCGGGCTGATACGGTCGAAGTCGTCATTGCCCATCAGGCCGACGATCGGATCCAGCTGCACCTCGACGCCCTTCATGGCGCAGGCGGCCAGCACCTTGCGCACATAGGGCGAGACCGGATTGCCGACGATGGTGACCGGCTCCATCGCTCAGGCGATCTCTTCGGCGGCCCGCTCGCGCGGCATCATCTCGCCGACCGTCGGACAGTCGCTGGCAAGGTTAAGCTGAATGTCCCGCGGCTTGACGATCTCGTTGCAGTGACCGCAGGCGATGCGCGGGGCCAGGTCATGGCCGCAGGTCGTGTGGATCATGGAGATTCCCGAATCCTCCTCGCCATAGACGTGCTTGGCCCCCCAGCCGTGCAGGGTGACCAGCACCCCGTACAGGTCCTTGCCCTTGGCGGTCAGGACGTACTCGTTGCGCGGCGGCCGCTCGGAATACAGCCGCGGCTCCAGCACCCCGTGCTGCACCAGACTTTTCAGTCGCGCCGCCAGCACGTTGCGGGCGACGCCCAGCCGCTCCTGCCACTGCTCGAACCGGCTGACCCCGTTGAAGGCGTCGCGGATGACCAGCAACGTCCACGGGTCGCCGATCACCTCCAGCGTCGCGGCGATCGAGCAGCTCTGGCGGGAGTAGTCTGCGGTGCGTCCCATGACGGTAAAGGTGACCCCGCGTCAGGCTTTTGGCAAGAGGGTTGCCAATCTAAACGCACTCAGTCAGTCTTGTTTGGCTACGGACGCGCGGCGAACCCCCTCCCCGACGTATCCGGATCCCTCGACTGGGGCGGAAGGTTTCGGTCTTCCGCCCGTCTTTCGCTCAAGATATTGCCGGACCCATGACGCAGACCCTCGCCGAGGCCCTGACCCTGACCGACGACGGCGCCGGGGGGCTGACCGCCCGCCTCGACGGCGTCTTCTCCAACGCCCCCCAGTCCGCGCCCCAGGAGCGCGGCGCGCCCTTCGGCGGCCTGATGGCGGCCCTGGCCGCCGGGGCCATGCGCCAGGGGCTGGGCCTCGAGACCCCGCTGCAGACCCTGACCATCCAGTACCTCGCCGCCGCCCGCTTCGAGGACATCGCCTTCCGCCCGGCGCTAAACCGCGGCGGCCGCAACGTCGCCTACGCCTCGGTCGCCGGCGGCCAGGGCGACCGGCTCGCCATCCAGGCGCTCGGAACCTACGGCCGCGACGTCGACGGGCCGGTCCTGACGCCCCTCGCCATCCCCGGCGGCCGGCCCGACGAGCTGGAGCCGACCCCGCTCGACACCGGCTTCGGCCCCTGGTTCACCCGCCACATCGACCACCGCTTCGTCGCCGGACCGAAACTGTTCCGCGAGAACGCCGGCGGCGCCCCCGAACTCGGCTGCTGGATGCGGACCGTCGACGCCGCGCCCCTCGATGAGGCCCGGCTGCTGTTCCTGCTCGACGGCCTGTACCCGACCTATTTCACCGCCTTGCCCGCGCCCCCGATCATCTCGGCCAGCATCGATCTCCGGGCCGACCTGCTGACCGCGATCACCCCGGAGACCTCGCCGGAGGGCTGGGCGTATTTCCACTTCACCAGCCGCGACGTCGGCGGCGGCTGGGCGGTCGAGGACGGCGTCGCCCACGCCCCCGACGGCCGCCCCATCGCCCTGGTCCGCCAGCGCCGCAAGCTGATGCCGTCGCGCGGACCTACTTCCTGACGTAGCGGTTCAGGAAGGCCAGATAGGCCTCCTGGGCCGTGATCCGGTTCTCCCGGCGCCGGAAGCCGTGGCCCTCGTCGGGGAACAGCACGTATTCGACCGGCACATTGTTGGCCCGGACGGCCGCGACGATCTCCTCGCTCTCGATCGGCAGCACCCGCGGATCGTTGGCGCCCTGCACCACCAGCATCGGCCGGCGGATGTTCGAGGCGTGGAACAGCGGCGAGATGCGGCGATGCCGCTCGGCGTCCGTCGCCGGATCGCCCATCTCGTCGAACAGGGCGTCCTTCTGGGCGCCCCACCAGGCCGGGATCGACTCCAGCGTCCGCACCCAGTTGGTCACGCCATAGATGTTGATGCCCGCGTCGAACGCCTCCGGATGGAAGGCCAGAGCCGCCGCCGTCAGGAAGCCGCCGTACGAGCCGCCCATCACCGCCACCTGGTCGTCCGCCACCCAGTCCTGCTGACGCAGCCACTGTCCCGCATCGACGATGTCCTGCAGGTCAGCCTCGCCGTGGGCCCGGTCGTCCATGTGGAAGAAGGTCTTGCCGTAGCCGGACGAGCCGCGATTGTTGGCCGCCAGCACGGCGTAGCCGTGATTGACCAGATGCTGGACCTGGGCCGAGTAGCCGCGGGTGCTCTGCCCGCCGGGGCCGCCGTGGACCATGACGATCGCCGGCGCCGGATTGGCCGCCGAGGCGCCCTTCGGGCGATACAGCACGCCGGGAATGATCGTCCCGTCCGATGCTGCGTAACGGATGACGACGGACTCGACCAGGTCGGCCTCGTTGATCGCGGGGCTGAGCGCGGTCAGCAGCCGCCGCGCCTGTCCGGTGGCGAGGTCGGCGGTCCAGACGTCGTTCGGCGAGGTGTCGGACGAGACGGTGAAGGCGATGCGGGTCTCGTCGGCGTTGTAGCGCACCTGGCCGATGTCGCCCCCGGGCATCCCGGTCAGCCGCACCGGCCGTCCCGTCGTGGTGTCCAGCAGGGTCAGTTCGGTCGAGGCGTCGGCGTTCAGCGCCGAGACGCGATACCGACCGGAGGGCGAATAGCTGACGAACTCCACGTCCCAGTCGGCCTGAATCAGCGGCGCCTTCTCGCCGGTCGCCAGATCATGGGTCCAGGCCTGCCAGAACTCGCCATGCGCATTGGTGCCGTAGACCAGCCGCCGGCTGTCGGGCGTGAAGGCGTAGGTGGCGTGGGCCACCTCGCCCTCGTGGGCGGTGACGAGGCGCGGCTCGCGGTCGCCCTGCAGATCGACCAGATAGACGTCGCTGTCCGCGCTGGTGACCGGCTTGTCGATGGCCAGCCAGCGCCCGTCGGGCGAGACGTCGGCGATCAAGACGCCGGGGTTCTCGAAAATCAGCCGGCCTTCATAGGTGTCGGCGTCATAGGCGTAGAGGTCGAACACCTCCGGATCGCGGGCGTTCGAGGTGATCCAGAAGGTGTCCCGCGCCGCGTTCCAGCCCAGCAGGTCCGCCTTGACGGTCTCGCCGGGGGTCAGGTCGCGGACCGTGCCGTCCAGTTCGCGAACGTAGACGTGGGTCAGTTCGCTCCCGCCCCCGCCGCTGTCGGCGGTCAGCAGCACGCGGCCGTTCTCCGGGAAATAGCTCTCGGCGAAGGTCGCAACCGTAGTCGAGGCGCTGAGCGGAACCGGCTCGCCTCCGTCGATCGGCAGGGCGTAGGCGTTGAACACCCCGGTCTGGTCGCTGGAGATCAGGACCGAGCGGCCGTCGGGCGAGAAGCCCAGTCCGGCGGGGCTGGACATGCCGTAGCTGCGGGTCTGGTAGAATTCCGCGGCGCTGTAGGTGCGCGGCGCCTCGGGCGTCGGCGCGGCCTGGACAGCCGGTTCGGCCCAAACCGGCGTGGCGGCCAGCGGCGCGGCCAGGACGAGCGTCAGGATCGACGCCATGCAGGCGTTGGTGGATTTCATCGGGAGCCCCTGTTGATCGAAGATGGTGATCGTCAGAGGGGTCAGGGGATCATTTCAGATGCGATCTGTCGCCGAATTAACCTCGGCGGCGTCCTGGCCTCATTCCAGCGGATCGCCGCGCAGCGCGATCAGCGGAATGACGATGTCTTCCTCGTCGTAGAGGTGACGGGCCAGCTGGGGCCCCGCCAGATCAAGGACTTCGGCCAGCCGTTCCACCCGGTCGCCGGCGTCCGTCGCCCGGCCCGCCACAGCCTCGTGAAGGGCCCGGCCCGTCCGGACCATGGCCTCGATGTGGGCGTGGATGGCGTCGTGGTCGCGGTCCAGCAGTTCGATGCCTGCGGCGATCCGCGGCTCCAGCTGCCGGAGCGCCGGGAAATAGTGTCCGCTCTCGATCCGGTGATGGCCGTCGAGGTGCTGCAGGAACTGCTGCAGCGCCGGGATCAGGGCGCGGTGCAGGGTGGACGCGTCGACGGCCCCGGCTCGCCACGCCTCGATCATGGCCCCCATTTCGGCCTGATGGGCGCGAAAGCCGCCGTGCATGTGCAGCCACCGTCGGGCCGTCGGGTGCAGCCCGTCGGTCGTCCAGCGCTCGCGGGGGAAGGCCTCACGGAGGTACAGGCAGTCGGACGGCAGGCCGACCCGCGACGCAAGCGCCAGCGGATCGTCCGGCGCTTCAGACAACGGCGGTGGTGGTCTGGATGAAGCCGCCGCCCAGCAACCGGTCGGGATCCGCCGGATCATAGAGGGCGCAGGCCTGGCCCGGGGCCACGCCTTCCTCGCCCGTCTCGAACGCCACCGACACGGCGCCATCCGCCATCGACAGGCGGGCCGGCGAGGGCGGGCGGGTCGAGCGGACGCGAGCCAGCACCGGTGCTCCGGCCGCGGCCGCCGCCTCGATGGAGGGCTCGTCGCCGAGCCAGTTGGTCTCGTCGAGGGTCAGGGCGGCCGTCAGCAGGGCTTCGCGGGGGCCGACGATGACGTGACGCCGGGCCGGATCCAGCTTCGTCACGAACAGCGGCTCGCCCACGGCGACGTTGAGGCCGCGCCGCTGCCCGATGGTGTAGTCGGTGATCCCCGAATGCGATCCCAGCACGCGACCGTCCATGTGCACGATCTCGCCCGCCTCCCGGCCTTGCGGGCGCAGCTTGTCGATCAGGGTGCGATAGTCGCCGTTGGGCACGAAACAGATATCCTGGCTGTCCGGCTTGGCCGCGATCCGCAGGCCCAGCTCGGCCGCCACGCCGCGCACCTGCGGTTTCTCCAGATCGGCCAAGGGGAAGCGCAGATAGTCCAGCTGATCGGCGGTGGTGGCGAACAGGAAGTAGGACTGGTCGCGCGAGTGATCGACCGCCTTGCGCATCTGCGGCCGGCCGTCGACGACCGAGCGTCTCACATAGTGGCCCGTCGCCATCGCCTCGGCCCCGAGGTCGCGGGCGACGTCGAGCAGGTCGCGGAACTTGACCGTCTGGTTGCAGCGAATGCACGGCACCGGCGTCTGGCCGGCCAGATAGGAGTCCGCAAACTGATCGATCACCGCATCGCGGAAGCGGCTCTCGTAGTCGAGCACATAGTGCGGGATGCCCAGCATCTCGGCCGCCAGCCGCGCGTCATGGATGTCCTGGCCCGCGCAGCAGGCGCCCTTCTTCTTGAGCGCCGCCCCGTGATCGTAGAGCTGCAACGTCACGCCGACGACATCGTAGCCCGCCTTGTGCAGCAAGGCCGCCACCACGGTGGAATCCACACCGCCCGACATGGCCGCCACCACGCGCGATCCAACCGGCAGGCCGACCGCCGCGCGCGCAGCCTCGATCGCCGCATCCATGTCGGCGCGGGCGATGGTCGGAACCGGGCAGATGTCCTCGGCGAGCGTCATGGCGCGCTATCTAGTGCGAAAGACGCGCGA
>NZ_JAVHLH010000115.1 GCF_031082345.1 Brevundimonas sp.
GCGAGGCCATGCTGTCGGCGCTGGCCGACGAATGGCGGGGCATCTCGGCCTCACTCGAGAAGATTCTCTGAAACCGGGGCTGAAGGGGAAGACCAATGGACCTGATCGACCGATATCTGAACGCCGTCGCCGCCCAGCTGCCGCAGGACGAACGCGACGACATCATCGCCGAACTGCGCGACCTGATCCTGAGCCGCTTCGAGGCGAAGGAAGAGGAGCTGGGCCGCGCCCTGACCGACGACGAGCAGGAGGCCATCCTTCATGAGATCGGCCATCCGCTCGTAGTCGCGGCCCGCTATCGCAAGGGGCCGGATTCGCTGATCGGGCCCGAGCTATTCCCCTACTGGCTGTTCGCGGTGAAGGCCGGTCTGCTGGTCATGCTGGCGGTGCAGGCGATCGGGCTGTTCGTCAGCCTGGTCAGCGGCCCCTCCGACGCCGGCCGGTCGATCGGCCAGGCGATCAACGGCTTCATCAGCTCGGGCCTGACCCTCGTGGGCGTGGTCACCGTGATCGGCGCGGTGATGGAGCACATGGGCTATCGCCCGGGATGGATGAGCAAGTGGAAGGTCAACGAGCTGTCGGCCTTCGGCCTGTCCGACCCGGCGGCCTGGGGCGCGGCCATGAGCGGGACGAAAACCGCGAAGGCGACCTGGGCGCCGCGCAGCCTCGGCCGCTCGAAAGTCTGGCCGGGCGGGGAGTATCTGTTCTCCTTCCTCGCGGTCGGCGTCTTCGTGCTGTGGTGGATCGGCGCCATCCACTTCCCCGGCCTGATGCATATCGGCCTGCGCGGCGAGGACGCGGTGGTCACCGGCGCGCCGATCTGGACGACGCTGTACGGGGCTATCCTGTTCTACGCCGTGGCCCAGATGGCCGTCGATCTGGCCAGCCTGGCCCGGCCCACCGCGGCGCGGATGCGGGCCGCGGGCCAGGCCGTCATTGCAGGGGCCGGCCTGTGGCTGACCTGGGCGATCTTCGAGGCCGGGCACTGGTTCACCCTGACCCGGGACGGCGAGACGGCGCGGATCGCCGGCGACTGGACGCTGCTGGACTTCGACCAACTGCGGGCGCTCGGAGACGGGACGCGGGATCTGGTCGGCGTGGCCAGCACCCTGTCGCTGGTCATGACCTGGGTGCTGGCCATCTCGGCGATCAGCCTGATCTTCAAGATCGTCGCCAATCTGTGGCGGGTGGTCCAGCCGGAGCCGCGGACGGCCGCCTGACGGACGCTTCATCCGGACGCCCTTCTTCCGCCGGATGTTGTCGGGCAAGCTGCCGGCATGAGCGAAACCGGCGCCCGGCTGCGAGAGGTCTACATAACGGGGGTCGGGGCGCATCTCCCCGGCCCGCCGGTCGGCCCGGACCGGATGGAGGACCACATCGGCCGCATCCACGGCCGGCCCTCGGTGGTCGGCCGCCGGGCGCTGCGCTGGAACGGCATCGGGACCCGCCACTACGCCATGGCTCCTGACGGGACGGTGGTCGACACCAACGCTGGAATGACGGCGAAGGCCGTGGCGGCGGCGCTCGATGACGCCGGGCTGGGCCTCGGAGACCTGCAGCATCTGGCCACGGCCACGACCCAGGGCGACTACCTCGTGCCCGGCCACGCCACGGCCGTCCACGCCGAACTGGGCGGGGGACCGATGGAGATCGCCAGCTATCAGTCGGTCTGCGCCTCGGCCCTGATGGCCGCCAAGGGGGCCTGGCTGCAGGTGCGGGCGGGGGAGGCGGACGTCGCCGTGGCCGCGGCGGGCGAGTTCTCGTCGCGCTGGTTCCGGCCCGGCTTCTACGAGGGCACGGCCCTGGTCGACGCGAAAGGGCGGCTGGCGACAGAGGCGGACTTTCTGAGGTTCACCCTGTCGGACGGCGCCGGGGCGGTGGTCATGGAGCCGCGGCCGCGAGCCGACGGCCTGTCGCTGAAGGTCGAGTGGATCGACCTGACCTCGCTGGCGGGGCGCTTCGATCCCTGCATGTGGGCCGGCGCGACGCGGGCGGACCGCGCCGACATGGCCAGCGCCTGGAGCCATGCGGGGCCGACGGCGGCGCATGCGGCGGGGGCGGTGGCGCTGCTGCAGGATTTCGAACTGCTGAAGATCGTCATCCGGGCGTGGATCGGCGTCTGGCTGGAGAAGGTCGACAGCGGGCGGATCGTGCCGGACTCGGTCGACCACCTGCTGTGCCACTACTCCGCGCGGTCGCTGCGCGAGGAGATCGTGGGGCTGCTGGAGAACACCGCCGCCATGATCCCCGAGGAAAAGTGGTTCACCACCCTGCCGGAGACGGGCAACATCGGCTCGGCCTCGATCTGGGTCATGCTGGAGGCCTTCATGAGGAGCGGACGGCCGAAGCGGGGCGACCGGGTGCTGTTGATCGTGCCGGAGAGCGGACGGGCCATGATCGGCTTCATGATGCTGGAGGCGGCGTGATGGCCGACGCCGCCGTGGCCGAAACCCTGCGCAAGCTGGCGGTGGTGTTCGCGGACTTCGAGCAGCGGCTGGAGGCGACGCCGCTGATCCGCAAGCTGACGCGGGGGCGGTTCGAACTGGCCGACTACCACGCCTTCCTGATCAACCTGCGCCAGCAGGTGAAGGACGGGGCCCTGTGGATGAGCCGGGCCGCGTCGAACATCGGCGAGGACCACCTCGAACTGCGCTCGACGCTGATGAAGCACGCGCTGACCGAGCATCGGGATTTCCGGCTGCTGGAGCAGGATTACGTCGCCTCGGGCGGACGGCTGGAGGACATCCTGTCGGCGCGGAAGAACGTCGGGTCCGAGGCCCTGTCGGCGTGGATGTTCCACGAGGCGTCGAAGCCGGATCCCTTCGGCCTGCTGGGGGCCATGTGGATCATCGAGGGGCTGGGCTCGATCAAGGCCAGGCCTTGGGGGCTGAAGGTCCAGGAGCGGCTGGGCCTGCCCGACGAGGCGCTGCGCTTCCTGCTCTATCATGGCGACAACGACGTGGCGCACATGGAGGAGTTTCGCGAGATGCTGGCCATGGTCCTGCCGGACGAGGCCGTCGCGGAGCGCATCGTGACGACGGCGAAGGTGACGGCGCGGCTGTATGCGCTGCAGATCGAGGAGATCGCGGCGTGACGGCCTACGATCCGTTCGCGACCATGGCGCACGATCCGCGCGATCCGGACCCGTGGCTGGCGCTGTATCTGGACCAGAGCCTGCCGATCGACCCCGAGGCCAAGCGCTGTCTGCTGGTCGGGGCGCGGTCGTGGTCGCGGCGCTGGCTGTTCCCGGTCAGCCGGCCGCTGGTGATCCTGTTCTTCTGCGTGGTGAAGGTGCTGCGGGCTATCTCGCCGCGCTTCCCCAACCTGAACGGTCTGCTGCACAAGACCATCCACTGGGGCCTGCGCACCTTCGGCACGCCCGAGACCAACACCCTGATCCTGCGCCATTTCCACGTCGGCACCGAACTGCTGGCCTTCATGCGGATCAACGCCGGCGCGGCGGACATCTCCAGCCATCCATTGCGGCCGACGAGGCTGAAGGACATTGAGGACAATCTGTTCCTCCAGCACGACCTGAACGTCTTCAACTTCATCATCGAACTGAACCAGCGGCTGCGGGCCGAGGGGCGGGAGATTCTGCCGGCGGAGAGGCTGGATTTCTCGATGATTTCGGACACGTTCCCGGCCTTCGAGACGTTTCCGACGGGGCCGCTGAACAGGATCGACGTGCAGACGGCGGTGGAGTTCTACACGCCGCTGTACGCCCTGATGCTGCCGCGGAACGACTTCGTGCGGGCGGCGCATTCGCTGCAGCTGGACGAGACGGTGGCCATCTACATCGCCCGCATCCTGGGCACGGATTACCATCTGAATTTCATCAAGAACGGCCATCCGATGGTGGCGCTGTCGACGCTGCAGGCGGGCTACCGGCTGATGATGCACGGGCTGGACTGCGAGGCCCTGCACGGCTGGCTGCGGGCGATGAAGGCGCGGCAGGCGGCGGGGCTGCCGGTGGACCCAGCGGCGGCCTGACCACGGCATCACGTTCGCCTACCGCTTCGCTGCTTGAGGCAATGTCCGAAAACCGCGAGACTCTGAGGCCGGCAGCGCTCATTCTGCGGTCATGGAAAACGCCCGCGAGCTCGATCAGGAGGCCTGCTACCGCGCCGTGCTGACGCGGGACGCGCGCTTCGACGGGCGGTTCTTCGGCTGCGTGAAGACGACGGGCATCTACTGCCGCCCGGTCTGCCCGGCGCGGACCCCGAAGCGGGAGAACATGGTCTTCGTCGCATCGGCGGCCGCGGCCGAGGAGGCGGGCTTCCGCGCCTGCCTGCGCTGTCGGCCCGAGACGGCCCCGGACATGGGCGCGTGGCGCGGCACCTCGAACACCGTCAGCCGGGCGCTGGCCCTGATCGAGGCGGGGGCGCTGGACGAGGGAGACGTGGACGCGCTGGCCGGACGACTGGGCGTCGGCGAGCGGCATCTGCGGCGGCTGTTCCGCCAGCATCTGGGCGCGGCGCCGGTCAGCGTGGCCCAGACGCGAAGGGTGCTGCTGGCCAAGGCCCTGATCCACCAGACCGACCTGTCGATGGCGCAGGTGGCGCTGGCCTCGGGCTTCGGCAGCGTGCGGCGGTTCAACGAGACCTTCCAGACTCTGTACGAACGCCCGCCGTCGGCGCTGCGCCGGCGCGGCGAAAGGGTCCACGAGGGCGGCGTCCGGCTGAGCCTCACCTACCGTCCACCCTATGACTGGGAGGCGATGCTGGCGGCGCTGGCCATGCGGGGCGACGCCGTCGAGGGCCGCAAATGGTCGCGCGTCCTGACCCGGGCGATCGACGGGGCCGAGGGGGCGGTCTCGGTCGACCCGGGGGAGCCAGGGCGGGTCTCGGTCTGCGTCGAGGCCGACGACCTGAAGGCGCTCCCGGGCGTGCTGGCGCGGGTGCGGCGGGTGTTCGACCTGTCGGCGGACCCGGACGCCATCGGCCGCGACCTGTCCGCCGACCCGGTACTGAAGCCGCTGGTCGAAGCGCGGCCGGGGCTGAGGCTGCCGGGCGACTGGATCGACGAGGGCGCGGAGCCGCCGAACGACCGCCTCGAGGATGCAACGCTCGCCGGGCGCGCCGAAAGCTGGCGGCCGTGGCGGGCCTATGGCGCCCTGCATCTGGCCACGGCCGGGATCAGCGGCGCGGACCTGATGGAGACACCCGATGCCCAACGTGCAGCCTGAAACCCTGACCCTGGATCGCGTCGCCACGCCGGTGGGCGAGGTCCTGCTGGTCACGGACGGGGAGGGCGCCGTCCGGGCGCTCGACTTCTCCGACTACGAGGCGCGGATGATGCGGCTGCTCGGTCGCCACAGCCCGGGCTTCACCCTGACCGACGGGCGCGCGCCCGGGACGGTGCGCCGCGCCGTCGAGGCCTACTTCTCCGGCGATGTCCGGGCGCTGGACGGGGTGGCGGTGAAGACCGGCGGCACGGCGTTCCAGAAAGCCGTCTGGGCCGCCCTGCGCGCCATCCCCGCGGGCGAGACGCGCAGCTACGGCCAGCTGGCCGCGGCGATCGGCTCGCCCAAGGCTGTCCGCGCCGCCGGGCTGGCCAACGGACAGAATCCGGTGGCGGTGATCGTGCCCTGCCACCGGGTTATCGGCGCCAACGGGACGCTGACGGGCTACGCCGGAGGGCTGGAGCGGAAACGCTGGCTGCTGACGCATGAGGGGGCGACGGTGTTGTAGCCGCTTGTCATCCCGGCCGACGCGAAGCGGAGAGCCGGGACGGCAAGACGTCAAAAGGCGCTGTCCCGGAAATCGCACCGCGATTGTCCGGGAGCAGGGTAGCCATCTCGCCGGGTCTGACCTGTCTCCCGGATAGCTGCTGGCGCAGCTTCCGGGAGGAGAGCGGTTCTTGGCTGAGCGTCCCGGCTCTCCGCTTCGCGGCGGCCGGGATGACAAGGACCGAATGGCAGGTCTGACCTCTTGCATTTTCCGGCCATCGTCCTAGATTGCGCCTGCTTATGCTGAAAGTGAGCATAAGTCGGCGGCGGACCCCTTGAGCCACCGCCGTTCTTCGGGCCCATGATTTGCTCAAATCGAGCAAAAGGGGAGTGGAAATGGCCGACGGCGCCTTCGGACTGAGCAGGGAACTGGAACTGGCGACTGCGCCCGTCTGGGCCAAGGTCCGCGATCATGTGACGCCGCTGGAGTGGCCCGCGCAGGCCGCGCTGATCCACGAGATCAACCAGCTGAAGCGCGAGCGCGACGCGGTCATCCTGGCCCACAACTACATGACGCCCGAAATCTTCCACGGGGTCGGCGACTATGTCGGCGACAGCCTCGGCCTGGCCAAGGAGGCGGCGAAGTCAAAGGCGAAGGTGATCGTCCAGGCCGGCGTGCATTTCATGGCCGAGACCTCGAAAATCCTGTCGCCCGAAAAGACCGTACTGATCCCGGACCTGAAGGCCGGATGCTCGCTGGCCGCCTCGATCACCGGCGCCGACGTGCGGCTGATCAAGCAGCGCTACCCGGGCCTGCCGGTGGTGACCTATGTGAACACCACGGCCGACGTGAAGGCCGAGACCGACATCTGCTGCACCAGCGCCAACGCCGTTCAGGTGGTCGAGTGGGCGGCCCGGCAATGGGGCGTCGATCGCGTCATCCTGATCCCCGACGAATATCTGGCGCGCAACGTCGCGGCCCAGACCACGGTCGGCATCATCGCCTGGAAGGGTCGCTGCGAGGTGCACGAGCGCTTCACCGCCGCCGACATCGCCGAGATGCGGGCCGCCTATCCGGGCGCCGAGATCCTGGCCCACCCGGAATGCCCGGAGGATGTGCTGGCGGCCTCGGACTTCGCCGGCTCGACCGCGGCGATGATCGACCATGTGACGGCCCGCAAGCCGAAGCAGGTGGTGATGATCACCGAATGCTCGATGGCCTCCAATGTCGCCGGCGACCTGCCCGGCGTCGAGTTCATCGGCCCGTGCAACCTGTGCCCCTATATGAAGCGGATCACCCTGGAGAACATCCGCGACTGCCTCGTCCACATGCAGTTCGAGGTGACCGTGCCGGAAGAGATGGCGGAGCGGGCGCGACTCGCGGTCCAACGCATGATCGATCTGCCGCCGCCCGCCGTTCCGGCGCGGTACGACCTCGTCAAGGCGCGGCATCATGTTGCAGTGGAGTTGATCTGAGTGGCTTGGGTAGGGCGTACGCCGGTCGGTTTCGTGATCCTGATCTGGAAATCGAAGCGCCGGTGGGTGGGATTCCAATGGGGCGGCGACATTCGCCGCGTCTACGAGGTGATGCTGCGCCGGGGCGTTCCCCGAAACACCATCGCCGCCGCCCTGGTCAGGGCCGCGCCGGCGGAAGCCCGCGCTCACAAACTGGATTGAGGCCGATGCACTACGTCCCGCCTGTCCGCGCCGTCGCCACCGTCGATCGCAAGACGCTGCGGCTTCTCGCCGTCCTGGCCTTGTGGCTCAGGGCGGAGAAGGCCACCTCCCGGGCATGAACGAAACTGACACCTCCCGCCGGCCGGGTCCCTGGGACCCGCGGCCTGAAGACGTCGCCGCGACGCCCGCGCCGGCCGAGCCGACGCGCGCGGTCGAGCCGCCGCTGGACAAGGGCCAGAATCCGGTCTGGGCGGTCGCCTCCACCCTGCTGCTGGGCGGCTTCATCTGGTGGATCACCGGCAGCTGGGTCATCGCCGTGGCGCTGATCTGGGGCCTGCTGGTGCACGAGTATGGTCACGTGCTGGCCATGAACCGCCTCGGCATGGGCCCCGCCCGGATTTACATCATCCCCTTTCTCGGGGGCGTCGCGAAGAGCCAGCGCCTGCCGCAGAGCGAATGGCATGGCGTGCTCGTCTCGCTCGCCGGCCCGGCGTTCGGCCTGCTGGCCGCGATCCCGTTCTTCGCCGGCTTCATCGCCACCGGCCAGGCCGCGTGGCTCCTCGGCGCGGCGGTGATCGCCGCCCTCAATCTGATCAATCTCGCGCCCGCCCCGCCGCTCGATGGCTCCAAGGCGCTGGGGCCCGTGCTGGCCCGCATCCACCCCATGGTCGAGCGGCTGGCGATGATGGCCGTGGGCGGTCTGGTGGTCTGGTGGGGCCTGGTGACCGGGCGATGGATCCTGGCCGCCTTCCTCGCCATCGCCCTCATCGGCCACCTGAGGCGGGGATCCTGGCGACCCGACGGGCGTCCGCTGAACGGTCGGGAGTCGATGTTCAGCGTCGGGCTGTTCATCGCCACGACGGCGGCCTGTGCGGCTGTCGGGCTCGCGGCCCTGATGCCGCTCGGCGGCGGCTCCCTGCCGGTCGCGCTGGACATCGCCGGCCGCTATCTGGGCGTCGGCGCGTGAGTCGCATCCAGCATGACGGGCCGCTGATCATCGGCGGCGGCCTCGCGGGCCTTTCGGCGGCGCTGGAGGCCGCGCCGCGCAAGGTGCTGGTTGTGACGCCGGCGCCGCTGCTGCAGGCCTGCTCCTCGGCCTGGGCCCAGGGCGGCGTGGCGGCGGCTCTGTCGACCACGGACGCGCCCGCGCTTCACGCCGCCGACACCCGGGCCGCCGGCGCCGGACTGGTCGACGCCGAGGCGGCCCGCCTGCTGACCGCCGACGGGCGCGCCACCGTCGAATGGCTGGCGTCCCTGGGCGCGCCGTTCGACCGGGACGCCGCCGGCGGCTTCGCC
>NZ_JAVHLH010000116.1 GCF_031082345.1 Brevundimonas sp.
CCCCCAGCGTTGCCTCAGGCCTGACTGACTGTGCGGCTTGGTCGGGAACGAACCGCTGGCCAAGGCCGGGTCCCATTCCGCCTGGCAAATCAGCCCGGAGTCGACGACGTATCGGACCCCCTTCACGGTCAGAGAGGTCTCGGCCAGATTGGAGGAGATCACGATCTTGCGGCGCTCGCCCCGGGAGCGCGCGGCAATCGCCTTCTCCGCGATGTCGGGCCGGACCTTCGACAGCAGCGGATAGACATCGAAGCTTGGGCCGACCTGGTCCTTTATGCGGGCCACCACATCGCGGATAACCTTGTCCGTCGGAAGGAAGGCGAGGATGTCTCCCCATTCCGTCCCACGGGCAATGTTCACGACTTGGCGCACCACCGCGTCCGGCATTTCCAGGCGCCATCGGTCGGGTGGGATTGGCCTCTCGCAACGCAGCGCCTGCAGACGCCGGGTGCTCTCGCGGAGATCTTCCCTCTTGCCGTCCTCCTCTGGCCCCTCCGCCGCCCAGCCCGGAAACCTCAGGCCAGGCGCGATCTCAAGGCCTTCTCGAAGGGTCGCCTCATCGATCGTGGCGTCTGGAAAGAGCGGGACGCCGTAGCCGAAGCTCTTCGCCGGAGGGATTGACGAGCGAAAGACGTGCTCCTCGCCGCCGAAGTACGCTTCAAAGAACTCCCGGTCGAGGGTCGCGGAGGTGACGACGACCCTGAGGTGCTCGAACTGGCGAACCGCCTCGCGCAACTGGGCCAGGATGATGTCGATGTTCTCGCTGCGCTCATGCGCCTCGTCGATGATCACCATGCCGATCCGGGCCAAGCGGCCATCCCGGATCCAGTTGATCATCGTTCCGTCGGTCACGTAGATGAGCTCGCACGCGCGATCCCAGTACTGCTCCCCGCTCACTTGGAATCCGACCGGAAATCCAGGGCCGAAGTGGCGGGTGCATTTGAGGCTATCGCACCCATGGCAAAGCTCTTCACCCACGTAGCGCGCCAGTCCTTTGGCAGCAGCACGGCGTGGCTCAGTGACAATGATCGGGCCGAAATCGGTTGGTCTGAACGCAGCGCCCGGCGGCGGTTTCATCAGGCGAAAGGGCATGAAGGTCGACTTGCCGGTCCCCGTTCCGGCCTCGACGATCGCAACCTGCCGGGTGGCGAGCCCCTCCAGAATCCGCAAGACGTCGTCGTCGGACATCCCGAAGGGGTGCTTGGCGAGGTCGACAGTCCGCTCCCGTTCCCTGTGAACGACGGGCAAAGGTCCGAGTCCGCCGAGAGGGCCGGTGGGGTTGGCGGGGTCCGACACTTCCCCAATGACCCGGAGATCGATGTATGGCGTCGGAAGCGCCCGGATGATGCGCGCGTGCGCCCGCCTGTGTCTTTCACATCGGTCCGAGCGGCCTTCGCCGCGCTCCAGCTTCCGGCGTGCCCAGCTTGCTGAATACTCGAACCCGGGCTCGTGCTTGCCCTTTGATCGCGCCCGCCCCGCCAACCGCTCGGCGCGGCAATCCTTGCATTGCGCCTGCCACAGGGAGGTGGTCGCGGCGCTCCGCGGTTGCATCACGCCGTCGTCCATGCCGTTCCCTCCTCATAGGCGCCGCCGCGGTAATAGAGCGGAACTACCGCCACGGAGCCGGGATAGCGCATGAGGTGGCGGGTCACCGCCCGATAGAAGCCCACAACTGCGGTCGCGAGACCGGTCTGGTACATCCGGATTACCGTTGGTCCCCCACCGCTCAGGGCTTCCAGCTGGCGCAGCGACGTCTCGTAAACGAGCTCGTCGGTGAGCCCCGCCGGTCGCGGCTGGCTGATCCGCGCGTTGCGAAGCCAGGCCCCGTCGACGAGGTGGTCCATATCCACATGCCTGATGGAGAGCAGCGTGAAGCTGAGGACCCGGCGATAGTCCGGAGTTTGGTCACTGAGCTGAAGGGCTCGCAGCGGGAATGCGGGACCGGGCGAACCATCGAGATAGCGAACCGGGAGCTCTACGGGTGAGGTCTCGTTTCCACAGTGGACGAACTCACGCAGTGTTTCGGTAAGCACGGAGTTCGAGACGCCGTCAGGACGGATGACAGCCTTCTCTGGGGTTCCTGCAGTAAGCGCCGCCTCGATCAGAGAGCGGAAGCGTGCACGCACCACTTCCGTCGTTGGTCCGCCTTCACTTCGCCAGCGCTCGGCGGGGAGCGGCGGTCCCCGCCCTGCCTCGCCCTCCAGCAAGGTCTCTCCCTTACCGTGAGGAAGCCGCAGTTCCACGACGACCCAATCGGCCGCCCTCCATTCATCGATGAGACGAGTATCGGCCGGTCCGGGGTCGACGATGTGGGGCTCGCCGGCCCAGAGCGATGTGAGCGCAACACGCTCGACCGCCGTCATCAGGGCATCAAAGCGCAGGATTTCGGTGCGGTCTCCCGGCGGCAGCTTGGTGGAGCGGCGGAGGGCCTCCGCCGCCAGCCTTTCCAGACGCGAAACCTCACGGCCCACAGCCTCCGGCAGACGTACGACGGCAACCGTTTCCCGGCTCATGCGCGTCCGATCCTCAAGGATCGCAGCCGGCCCTCAATCTGCTGGTCAAGCTCGGCCAGTCCGTCGGGGCACCGGATGCATGGCACCTCGGCGGTCAGCAAATCCGCCAGGTCGGTCGGGACCAGCAAGGCGACGTCGGCAGCGGGGAAATCGGCTGCAAGCTTTCGCAGGATCGCTTCATCAGCCGGCGTAGGAAGTCCTCGTGGAACCACAATCATTGGCCTGCCGGCGGCTGGCTCCGCCGCCGCAGCAGTGGACCACGGCATCGCGCTACCCCCCTCGACGGCGACGGCGCCATAGGAATCCAGCACTGTGAACAATACGCGATCGGCTCTGTCCTCGAAAACCCGCACCCCTTCCGGACCGCCCGCAGCCTTGTCCTGTGAACCGAGACGCCGCATGAACATCCCGACCATGAGTGCGGCGCGGCACGTCTCCGACTCCGCAAGCCGCGCCGACCGGTCGGTCCGATCGCACCCTCCCATCAGGATACTGGGCGCGCGCGGCGTAGTAGCCAGAATGAAGTCGAGTTCCACTGTGGACCAGACGCCCGACATAAGGGTGTAGCAAAGCCTCTCGGGGGCGAGGACCCCGCGATCCATGAGTACAGCGCAGCGAGCACGCAGGTCGTCCGGCATGGGCGTCACGGCCATGAACAGTCTGCGTGATTCCTCCGGTGTCAGGGTGCCACGCTCCTGCTCTCCCGCCGGAAGCCCGAGGCTCCGGGCGTAGCGCCGCAGCGCAGGGGGTATGTCGCGCCCGAATCTGATCTCCATTGTGCCGCCATTCTGGAAGGCATCGCAGAGGACCAAGGCCAGCATCGCCCGATTGGCCTCATGGGCGGCCAGATGAGGCGCCTCACAGGTAAGGTAGTTGTCTACCCGGAGCCCGTCGAATCGGGGCTCATGCTGCACCGTCGCCAGACCGATGATCACATTCTGGCAGGCCAGCTGGATCGGCCGTTGCACGCCCCCACGCGGGCGGCGATCCTCGGCGACATACTCTTTGCGGTATCCCTCGGCAATCGCGTGTACCCGGCGCATCACGCCGGGACGCGCGGCGAATTCCGCCGCCACTGTCTCAAGATACTGGGAGGCGTCCGAGTCCAGCAGCGCGCCCTGTTCATCGGCCGGAATCAGATCCAGGTGCCAGCGGACGACGACGCACGGCGCTGGTCCTGGCTGCGGCGCATCCTTGCCACACCACTTCTCCTGGCTGACGCATACAGCGCACGCGATCGATCGATCATCCACCGGGAGGAGGGGGATCAGATTTGGAGGCGGAGGGTCGAAGCCGCTTTCGAGAATCTCGAAGCCCTGACTGATTCCCATCCGATGCGGACGCTCATCCGGCCAGTACACGAGCGCGGCCAAATCGCCTCCAATCCTTCCTGTCAATTGCCGCCATACCCCCGCCGGCGTCCGAAGTCCGCGGTCGGCGCAAACACGGTCGTAGCCGTCGACGTTGATCCCGACTCCTGGTGCCGAACGAGGACGGGCTGATATTCGGGCGTCTTTCACGGTCAGCCGCTCGCGCTCGCAGGGTCGTTCGAAACCGTGTGGACGACTTCGTGGAGGCCGATCAGAGCGCAATCATGCGTCCTGAGTTCTGCGTTGGCCTGGGCCACTACCTCCTTCACCGAGTCACCGAAGGTCCCGTTGGACACGAAATGGAACTGGGTAACCTGCCCCTCCTTTAGCGCCCAGACGACATTTTCCACTTGGT
Source organism: Brevundimonas sp. (assembly GCF_031082345.1). Taxonomy (GTDB): domain Bacteria; phylum Pseudomonadota; class Alphaproteobacteria; order Caulobacterales; family Caulobacteraceae; genus Brevundimonas. The sequence continues at coordinate 4,239 of NZ_JAVHLH010000116.1, forward strand.
TCCGGAAATCCTTGCTCGCGTACTTCACGCCGCCTTCCTTGGTGTGCTTGAAGTCGATGCCAATCTCCTCCGTTCCGCGACCGATCCTGACATCACACTCGATCGTCGCCCGGGAGGGCGAGCGCCAAGTTTCGCCGTCGTTGCTACGCCGATTGAGGTGAGACTTGTCGCCGAAAGTCACGACATCTTGGCCGGTCCGGATATGCAGGGCTGGCGCGCCCGCATTTACAGGCTGCGAAACGCTCCGCCCGAGCGCAGCAGTACCCATGATCTCGTAAGCAGCGCCCACGGCGGCGTTGGAGTTGCTGCCGAGCTTGCTTGCTGATCCGGTCGCACCGCGTTGCCCGCGAAGAGTGAGTTCGCGCACCAGGCCGCCTGCTTGGGGCGCCATCAACAGGACGGTCGCGACGTCATGAGGGAACTGCCCCTTGTACTCCTGAGGGATGCGGCCATTTCGCTCGAACATCGCAACCAAGTCAGCCCGCATCTGATCGGACGCCCAGTGTCCCTTGTCCGTGAGAGCCCGGATTGCTGACTCCACGTTCGCACGCGACGCAGCGCTTGGTTTGCGATCCCCGAAGGCCCCGAAACGGGCTTCAAGCGCGTCGCGTAGCAAATGACGACCTTGGGCCCTGAGCCCTTCGAGTTGCCGGTCGAGTTGGGCGAGAAGCTCCGGCGAAGCACCTTCGCGTCGTGCCTGGTCACGGACGAACTCTGCTCGCGAAACCAACTGATCGAGGCTTGCTCCCGGCCGGGCTGCTTCCGCAGCACGCGCGAGCTCGGCGATCTTCTGCGCCGACTCCGTCCTCTCTGGATGGCGTACCGCGACAGGCGGGGTCGTCGCCGCTAAGTCGGGCGGTTTCGCACAAGCCATCGCTCAACTCGACCCAAGCTAACGAAACGAAGTCGCTGTTAAACCGAGGCGATTTCGCCCGCCTAGATCGAACATCGTTAGGTTAACAGAAGTCTCCCTGCGCGCCTATACGGCCAAGCCTGGGAGCCCCGCATCCTTGGTAGCCGGTGTTAGGCGCGTCCGGTTCGTGTCCTTCGCAGAACGCACCTTATGCGCATTTCGCGAACGGGACGGGAACAACAGTTAGGCGCATGAGGTTCGAGCGTCGGCAGCCCGCCCGAGGCCCTGATCTGCCCGTGCAGCGGCCGTCCACAGATGACAGCGCTGCCGGGCGTGGCGAATGCTTAGGGGCCGCGTGGTTTTCGAACGATTTTGCTGGGGAGCCCGCCGCGGGGCGCCCTAGTATGTCCGTCCGACGGGGGGAGCCGGATGGCGCTGACGACACCTGCAGACCTGTTCGACCTTCCCGAAGGAGGGGAGGTTTCGAAGCGCAGCCTCTACGACCTGATCCAGTACTCCAAACAGCCGGCCTCCACGCACTGGGGCGGGCCGGACTGGCGCATTGGCAATACGCCCCAGCAGGGCATCAACTGGATCGGCCAGCCGCCCGGGGTCAGGGGCGTCATCATCAAGACGCGGCCTGGCTCCTACGTCCACGATGGCTGGGTGGATGGCGAAATTGACGTCTACCGCTACTCTTTCAAGGCGCGAAAGGACGTCGTCAGCCATGACGAGCTGGCGAACCGGGTCCTCATCGACCAGCCGCTGCAGCTTTACCCGGTCCTGCTGTTCACCGAAGCTGGAAGCCGCTGGCGGTTCGAAGGCCGGTTTGCCGTTACGGAGGTGGCGGACGCCTTCGTGGTTCTTCGACGAGAAACGGAACTGGCGCCGGCCGCCGTCGAACCCGGGGAAATAGTCTGGCGCGAAGGGCGCAAGCGCTACGTCACCCACCTGCTCGCCGAGCGCAGCCGTGCCATGGTGGACTTCCTGAAAGGTGCCGGCTTAGGGATCTGTGACATCTGCGACCATGACACCTCTGCGACCTATGGGGTTCCGGTTATCGACGCCCATCACAGAACGCCGCTGTCGACATGGACGGGAGATCATCCCGTGACGGCCGCGGACATCGCCCTTGTCTGCCCCAACTGCCACCGCGCAGTGCACGCCCACATGAGACAGTCGAGCGAGGGGTACGACGCCGTCAGGCAGAAGATACGGGCAAAGCTCGGCGAGGCTGGATAGCCTCCCGGACGCCGGCGTCTGGCACGCCCGGCTTGCCGCGGCCTGCAACTGCTACGCGTCAATGGACGTGGGTTCGCCTCTTCCTTTCACTCGCGCCGAATCGGTTCAATCAGTCGTTCGAACTCACGGAGAAGCCACCTTGCCGTCGCCCCAGGCCCTTCATTTTCTGAACCTTCTCGAGGACGCCCTGCCTGGGACCGGAGACATTGATCTGGCCGCCAATAAGGTACGCCGGACCCTGGAAGGCATCTTGGGCGTCGACGCTCCGGCTTGGCTCGCTGACCTCGAGGAGGCGAAAGAACTCCTGAAGCAGCAATTCCGGATCACGATCCTTCGTCGCAACTCGATCCTTCGCGACCGCCCGGAATGGTACCACGGGCCCCAGCCGGGTGATCACCACTGGAGCGCGCTCAAGACCTATCTGACCGGCCCAAAGAAATGGGGCGTGGACACGGTGGACGGCATCGACGAGGCATCCAGCGAGGTGGTCTCCTTGCTGGAAGATCCGGGCCAGAAATCCTTCTCCTCACGCGGCCTCGTTGTTGGCTACGTCCAGTCCGGCAAGACGGCCAACATGACGGCGGTCATCTCCAAGGCCGTCGATCGCGGCTATACCCTGATCCTCGTCTTCGCGGGCCTGACCGACAAGCTGCGCCAGCAGACCCAGCGCCGGCTCGAGGCGGATATCGTAAAACGCCACCCCACCCTGTGGCACCTTCTTACGACCACTGACATCAAGGGCGAATTCCAGATCCCTGCGCAGGGCCACCTGATGGGGATGGACCGCGCGCAGATTGCCGTGATGAAGAAGAACGTCGCACCGCTCGAACGCCTGCTGAAGGTGATCGACAAAACCCCGGCCTCTGACATGCGCCGGCTGAAGGTTCTGCTGATCGATGATGAGTGCGACCAGGCGACCGTGAACTCCGCCTCCCGGGAGATGGACATGTCACGGATCAACGAACAGATCCGTCTGATCCTGAAGGCTTTGCCCTCGGTCTCCTATGTCGGTTACACCGCCACGCCCTTCGCCAACGTCCTGATCAACCCGTACGCTGACCAGACCGACACCTTGGATGACCTCTACCCGCGGGACTTCATCACCGCCCTGCCGCTGCCAGACGGATATTTCGGGACCCAGAAGCTGTTCGGTCGGACGCCGGCCGATCCGGCGAACCCGCAGCCGGACGAAGAGGGCATGGATGTCGTCCGCGAGGTCCTGGCGGACGAGGAAGCCAGGCTTCAGGCCCCGAGCCAGAAGGCCCAGGCCGGCTTTGCGGTGGAGATGACGGCCAGCCTGGAGACGTCGATCCTGTACTTCATCGCCTCCTGCGCCGCCCGACGGGCCAGAGGGCAGGACCAGGAGCACATGTCGATGTTGGTCCACACGTCGTCAGCGATCGTCATGCATGAAAAGGTCGCAGCCCTGATCGGGGCGTGGCTGGACGAGAACCGTAAGGCGCTGCTGAACGGCACGGGTGCCATCTGGAAGGCTCTTGGGGCGGCCTGGAACGACGAACGCGGCAAGGTCGACCGCCCCGGAGGCAGCGAGACCTTCAGCCAGATCAGCGGGTTCGTGCCCGAAGTTTTGAAAGCCCTGCATGTGCCGGTCGAGAACGGGGCCAGCGATGACCGCATCGACTACACCTCCGGACCTGTCACCTACATCGTGGTGGGCGGCAGCATCCTGGCGCGGGGACTGACGCTCGAAGGCCTCTGCGTCAGCTACTTCCTGCGGACCTCGAACCAGTACGACACCCTGCTTCAGATGGGGCGGTGGTTCGGTTACCGGCACGGCTACGAGGACCTGCCGCGGCTGTGGATGCCGGAAGCGCTTCGCGTTCGCTTCCAGTCACTGGCCGCCGTCGAAGCGGAGATCCGCGAGGACATCGGCAGCTACAGCCGCAAGCCTCTGGTGACGCCGATGGACTTCGCCGTTCGCATCCGGAGAATTCCGGGAATGGCCATTGTCGCCCGAAGCAAGATGCGCCACGCCCGTCGTGTCAGCATCGGCTACTGGGGCCGACATCTGCAGACCATCCGGTTCGCCCGCAACAATCGCGGGCTGCTTGAGGCCAACTGGAAAGCCGCCAGCCAGCTGGTCGAGGCTGCAGGCGCTGAAGGCCAGCGTGACGCGGCCTTCGCCCGGCCGCTCTTCCGCGACGTTCCGCGCAGCGCCATCATCCGCTTCATTCGGGAATACCGCATCGACGCGACCCATCAGGACCTCGACACGGGACTCCTGCTGCA
>NZ_JAVHLH010000117.1 GCF_031082345.1 Brevundimonas sp.
GCCTCTGTGAAGCGCCGATCGCCCAAACGAAAAACGCCCCGGAGCGAACTCCGGGGCGTTCTCGTCCGTCCTGGAGGCGGAGTTACTGTTCGCTGGTCGCCGGAGCGGCGGCGGTCAGGGTGCAGCCGCCGGCGATGGTGGCGGCTTCGATGCAGTTATGAACCCGCTGAGCCTTGAAGTCGGTTCCGACGCGGGCGAAATAGCCGCCGCCCTCGCCGCACTTCACCTCATAGACCGTGAGGCCCTGGGCGTCGCGGCCGACACGACGGGCCTGCTGCACGTCGCAGGCGGCGGCGTCAGTCCCGGCGAGCACGGTCCTCCACGCGCCCGACGTCTCGGCGGCGGTGGAATAACGGCAGCTCTCCTGCTCAAGGGCGAGATCCCAGCAGGGCGTCGCCCGCCAGGCGCCTTCGGTGTTCTCGATCCAGTAGCCGTCGCGATCCGCGCAGCCGATTTCATAGATCAGATTGCCGGCGGTGCTCTTGCCGATCGCGGCGCCCTGATCGACCGTGCAGTCAATGCCGGCGGAGCGGGCATAGGCCGAAAGGACCGGCACGGGGTTCAGGTTGACCGGCAGGGTGCACTGCTGGCCGACATCGGCCTCCGGATCGCGCAGGCGGCTCGTTTCCGCCTGACCGGCCAGTTCCAGACAGTTGAAAGTCTGGGGCGGGGTGGAGCTGACGGCCAGATAGCCGGGGCCCTCGGCGCAGACCGCTTCATAGGTCGAATGTTGTTCGGCGGTGACGCCGAGAAGGGTCGCCTCCGCCACCTGGCAGCTGACGCCGGCGGCGGTCAGCACAGCCTGGGCGGCGGCCTTGTTTTCCTCGGGTGTGGCGGCCGGAGGGGCTTCCGCCTGCTCCTGGTCGCGGTTGCGGCGGTCCCGGCGCTCGCGCGCGCCGTCGCTCATACGCCCCGGAAGGACGCGATCGCCGCGGACGTTGCCGCTGGCGCGGTCGGACGTCTCGTCATTCCCCGGGTCCTGAGCCAGGACCGGCTGGGCTGACAGGATCGTCAGGGCCATGGCGCCGCCGATCAGCGCGAGCAACTTCTTGTGGAACACGGTGCAACTCCGGAAGGGAAAACAGGCGGCCAAATCCTTGGCCGCCGCTTGTGGCAGGGTCAAGGCGGCAGACGCGCGCTGGACGCGCGACGAGCCTTCGGCCTATCCTGCCCTAAGTTTCGATTGGAGACGGACTTGGCGGACGGACTGGCTTTGACGGACCTGGAGACGGCCACGCGCGAGGAGCGTGGCCTGACCTATCCGTTCGGCCCGCCTCCGGGCCCCGGCGAGGCGGTCGAAATCGCCTCCGACGTGCTGTGGATGCGGCTGGCGATGCCGATCGCCCTGAACCACATCAACGTCTATGCGGTCCGTGACGGCGACGGCTGGGCGCTCGTCGACACGGGTCTGAACCTGCCCGACAGTCGGGCGGAGTGGGAGCGGCTGCTGGCGGGACCGCTGGGCGGCGCGCCCGTCACGCGCGTCATCTGCACCCATATGCATCCCGACCATATCGGCCTGGCCGGCTGGCTGTGCGAGCGGTTCGGCGCGCCGCTGGTGATGACCCGGCTCGAATATGTCACCGCCCGCATGCTGATTTCCGACACCGGCCAGCCGGCTCCGGAAGAGGGTGCTGTCTTCTACCGGGCGGCGGGCTGGGACGACGCCCAGGTGGAAGGCTACCGGACCGGCTACGGTCAGTTCGGCCGGGCCGTCTCGCCGATGCCCGTGAGCTTTGTCCGGATGCGCGAGGGCGACCGGCTGTCGATCGGCGGCCAGAACTGGCGCGTGGTCGTGGGGGAGGGGCACAGCCCCGAGCACGCCTGCCTCTGGCGTGAAGCCGACGGGATCGTGCTCGGGGGGGACCAGATCCTGCCGAAGATTTCGTCGAATGTGTCGGTCTGGCCGACGGAGCCGGAGGCCGATCCTCTGGGGGACTGGCTGGAGTCGCTCGAGCGGATGAAAACCGTGTTCCCGGACGGGGTGCTGGTGCTGCCGTCGCACGGAGAGCCGTTCCGGGGCGTCCGGGTCCGCCTGGACGCGCTGATCCGCGGCCACCATACCGCTCTCAAACGGCTGGAACGGACCTTGCGCAACCCATGCCGGGCCGTTGACGTCTTTTCGGCCCTGTTCGCGCGCCCGGTGGGCGACGGCGTGCGGGGCATGGCCACGGGCGAAAGCCTGGCGCATCTCAACTATCTGCTCCGCCGGGGTCGCGCGACGCGAAGCCGCGACGCAGGCGGCGTGGACTGGTGGACAGCAACAGAACAGGGACCCCGGGCGTGACGGAACACATCCAGACGGAATTCAGCGGGGGCGTCCTGACCGTGACGCTGGCCCGGCCCGACAAGAAGAACGCCATCACCCAGGCGATGTACGCCGCCCTGTCGGACGCAACGGAACGGGCGCGCACAGATGAGAGCGTCCGCGTGCTGATGTTTCGAAGCCAGGGCGACAGCTTTTCAGCCGGCAACGACATCGCCGACTTCATCGCCCTCGGCTCGCAGGGCCAGCAGCCGCTGGACATGTCGGTGTTCCGCTTCCTCAAGGCTCTCGCGGAGCTGGACAAGCCGGCGGTGGCAGCGGTGCGCGGCCGGGCCGTCGGCATCGGCCTGACCCTGCTGCTCCACTGCGACATGGTGGTGGTGGCCGAGGATGCGCTGTTGTCCGTGCCGTTCATCAACCTGGCCCTCGCGCCGGAGGCCGCGTCGTCGATGCTGCTGCCGGCGGCGATCGGTCACCGCAGGGCGTTCGAGATGTTCGCCCTCGGCGAGCCGATAGACGGGCGGACGGCGGTGGCCTGGGGCCTGGCCAATCGTGCGGTCCCGGCCGACCAGGTCGAGGCGACGGCGGCCGATCTGGCGACGAAGCTGGCCACCCGCGCCCCGAACTCGATCCGCAAGACCAAACGGCTGATGCGCGACGCGGAAGCCCTGTGGGCGCTGATGCAGCGGGAGGGCGAGGCGTTCGGCAGCCAGATGTCGAGCCCGGAGGCGATGGAGGCCTTCATGGCCTTCACCCAGAAGCGCGCGCCCGATTTCTCGAAATCCGGTTGATAATTTCCGTTGATTCGGGCGCGCGCGGCCCTTAGGTGCGCGCGCCCATGACAGCCACGCCCGCCCTTTCCGTTCTTCCGCACATCGATGCGGAGACTCCCGACGACGCCGCCGGCGTCGAGGCGCTGGTGCTGGCCGCCTTCGGTCCGGGGCGCTTCGCCAAGACCGCCGAGCGCCTGCGCGAAGTCGCCCCGGTCGCCACCGGGTTCGTGGCGCGCGACGGCGCGGATCTGCTGGGATCGGTGCGGCTGTGGTCGATCACCATCGGCGGAACGCCCGCGCTGTTCCTGGGCCCGATCGCCGTGGCCGCCGACAACCGGCGGGCCGGGCTGGGGGCCGAACTGGTGCAGGCCTGTCTGACGTGGGCGGCCGAGGCGGGCCGGGGCGTGCTGCTGGTCGGCGACGCTCCGTATTTCGGCCGCTTCGGCTTCGCCGCCGCCCCGGACGTGCGCCTGCCCGGTCCGGTCGATCCGCGCCGGGTGCTGTGGCGCGGCGAGAGTCCGCCGGCCGGAATGGTTCTGCCGGGCGCCTGAGCCGCTCCCGGGGGATAGAGGATTGCCAGAGCCGCCGGGCGCCTTAAGTCTGCATCCATGTCCGTCCCCGCCGACAGCAAGACCGGACTGGCCGCCGTCGCCGAGGCGGCGACCCAGGCGCCCGGCCGCGGCCTGCCGCCCGTCCATCTCTGGAACCCGACCCACTGCGGCGACATCGACATCGTCATCCGTCGTGACGGGACCTGGCTGCATGAGACCTCGCCGATCGGCCGGCCGGAGCTGGTGCGGCTGTTCTCGACCGTGCTGCGCAGGGATCCCGACGGCTACTGTCTGGTGACGCCGGTCGAGAAGCTTTCGATCCGGGTCGAGGACCTGCCGTTCCGCGCCGTCGCCGTGACCGAGGCGGACGGCGTCCTTCGTTTCACCACCGACGTCGGCGACGTGGTCGATGCGGGGTCGGATCATCCGATCCAGGTGGAGACCGACCCGGTCAGCGGCGAACCGTCGCCCGCCCTGCACGTCCGCGGCGACCTGTGGGCGCGCATCGCCCGGCCGGTGTTTTACGAACTGGTCGAGCGGGCCCGCGTCGAGGGCGGTCGGCTGGTGGTCCGCTCCGGCGGCGAGGCCTTCGCTCTCGGACCGGTCGGAGCGGGGATCGCATGAGCCTGATCTCCCTGCGCGAGCGGCTGGTCGAGCGGCTGGCGCCGACGTCCGGCTGGCGGCCCGATGGCCTGCCGGCGCGATCCGACTTCGACCTCAATCCCGAGGCCCCGCGCCCCGGCCGGGCGCTGCGCCCCGCCGCCGTGCTGGTGCCGATCATCGCCCGGCCCGAAGGCGCGACGGTGCTGATGACCCGCCGCTCCGACAGCCTCGCCAGCCACACCGGCCAGATCGCCTTTCCCGGCGGGCGGCTGGACCCGGGCGAGACCGCCGCCCAGGCCGCCGTGCGCGAGGCGTGGGAAGAGGTGTCGCTGGATCCCGCCGCGGTCGAGGTGCTGGGCGTGGGCGACGGCTATGAGACCGTCACCGGCTTCATGGTCACGCCGGTGGTCGGCTGGCTGGTCGAGCCGCCCGTCGTGACCCCGTCTCCGGAGGAGGTCGCGGAGGTGTTCGAGGCGCCGTGGGATTTCCTGATGGATCCGGCCAACCATCGCCAGGATTTCTACGACCCGGAAGCAGGTCCGCGCCGGTGGTTCTGGGCCATGCCGTGGCGCGAACGCTATATCTGGGGCGCCACCGCCGCCATCGTGCGAGCCTTGCGGAGCCGGCTTTACGGCGACGAGGACGAGCCCGCCGCCGCCGTCGAGGAGGACGCCGCGTGACCGCCGATCTGTCGGATCAGCCATGGCTGACCGCGCCCGCGACCCGCGCCGTCATGGCGGCGCTGGAGGCCGCCGGCGGCCCCGGTTGCGCCCGGTTTGTCGGCGGCTGCGTGCGAAACGCCCTGATCGGCCGTCCCGTCGCCGATATCGATATCGCCACCACCCTGCAGCCGGAGCAGACCGACGCGGCCATCCGCGCCGCCAGGCTGAAGTCCGTGCCGACCGGCATCGCCCACGGCACCGTCACAGCGGTCGCGGAGCGCCACCCGTTCGAGATCACCACCCTGCGCCGCGACGTCTCGACCGACGGCCGCAACGCCACGGTCGCCTTTACCGACGACTGGGCCGAGGACGCCGCGCGCCGCGATTTCCGCCTCAACGCCCTCTACGCCGATACGAACGGCAAGGTGTTCGACCCTACTGGCGAGGGGGTCGCCGACGCGCAGGCCGGTCGGATCATCTTCGTCGGCGATCCGGAGACCCGCATCCGCGAGGACTTCCTGCGCATCCTCCGCTTTTTCCGCTTCCATGCGTGGTACGGGCGCGGCGAGCCGGACGCGGCGGCGCTGGCCGCCTGCCGTGTCCTGGCGGAGGGCATGACACGGCTGTCCGCCGAGCGGGTCTCCAGCGAGCTGACCAAGCTGCTGTCCGCGCCTGACCCCCGCGCCGCCGTGCGCGCCATGGCCGAGGCCGGGGTGTTGGTCCAGGTCCTGCCCGAGGCGCGCCTGACGCCGCTGTTCGATGCGGCGGTGGAGCAGGGGGCCGACGCCACCGCGCGACTGATGATGTTGCTCCCTCCAGACGAGTCGGTGGTCCGGAGCGCGGCCGCCCGTCTGCGTTTTCCCAACGCGGCCCGCGACCGGCTGGCCTTCGCCGCCCTGGCCTTGCGGGACGTCAGCCTGTCGATGAGCGATCGGGAGACGCGGGCGACCCTGTACCGCCGTGGCGCGCAGGCCGTCTCCGACGCGATCCGTCGCCGCTGGGCCGAGGCGCCGGAGCAGGCCGCCGACGCTCGCCGTCTGCTGGCGCTGGCCGAGAGCTGGGTCCGTCCCCCGTTGCCCGTCGGCGGACGCGATCTCGCCCGCCTCGGGATCGAGCCCGGCCCCGAGACCGGCCGCCTGTTGAAGGCCTTCGAGGAAGCCTGGATCGTCGACGATTTCCCTGCCGCCGGACACGTCGAGCGGCTGGCCGCCCTGGTCAGCGGGCCGCGCGGGTGAACTCGGTCACCACCGGGCGGTGGTCCGAGCCGGTCGCCCGCCCGAGGCGGCGGCGCACGAAGGCCAGATCGGGCGAGGCGTAGACCTGGTCGATGGTCACGCCCAGAGGGGCGGGCAGGGCGGCGGGCCAGGTGCCGGGAAGTCCGGGCGCCGGGTGAAGATCGAGATCCCGCCGCACCTGCTTGCCGATGCGGGCGCTCGAGACGCTGTTGAAGTCCCCCGCCACGACGACCGGTCCGTCCAGGTCCTCGATCACCATCTGCAGGGCCATCGTCTGACTGATCTGGCCCCACTGTTCCTGGAACGGCCACGGCCGGGTCAGGTGAACGCCCACCACATTCAGGCGGCCCAGCGGGGTCCGGACCACGGTCGCGACCGCGTGCAGGCCATCGGGCTGATCGGGCAGGGCGGTCAGCGGATAACGCGAGCCGATCACCGACCGCGAAGGGCCGCGCGTCTGGTCCATTCGCACCGAGGCCGCCCGGTGAGGATAGCCAGCCAGCACGTCGTCGATCCGGCCGGCGGCGTCATGTCCGAGCTCGATCAGCACGACCACGTCCGCGTCAGCCTCCTCGATCGAGGCCCGGATCGCAGGGACATCGTCGTTCAGATAATAGACGTTGGCGGAATAGAGCCGCACGATGGGCGCGCCCGCCTCGGGGCGGGGCCCGCCGGGAAACCATTGCGGGGCCACGGCGAGCATCAGGGCGAGGCAGGCCGCGAAGCCGTGCAGCGCCGCCGTCTTCAACCGGGTCAGGGCCAGCAGGACGGTCAGGATCGCCGTGACCACCAGGGCCGGCGCGGTGAACTGGGCCAGGATGTCGAACCAGCGGTGACCAATTCCGCTCAGGGCGATCAGGGCCAGCCCGAGCGGCGCCGCCAAAATCAGCCGGATCAAGGCGTCAAGCGCGTTCGCCGGCGCCCAGCGCCGCCGCCATGAGCCGGGGCCTTGCGAGATTTGTTGAACAGGCGGCGTCATGGCGCGTTACGGTCTCGCTTCGGAGGGGTGGCATGGCCAGACGGACCATCGGCGATATCGAGAAAATCTGGACCAATGTCGAGGGCGTGAAGAAGCTCTCCGACCGGGCCGTGGGCATTGGCCCGTTCGGCATCGGCCTCGACGGCCTGCTGACCTGGGTGCCGGTGGTCGGCACGGTCTATTCGGTCGGCGCGGCGGGCTGGCTGCTCCTCCAGGCGGCGAGGGTGAAGGCGTCACCGGGCACCGTGGCGCGGATGGTCGGCTACCTCGGCCTCGACAGCTTCACGACCCTCGTCGGCGAGGTGCCGTTCCTGGATTTTGTGCCGAGCGTGGTCGACGTCCTGTTCCCGGGCCATCTGCTGGCGGCCCGGGCGCTGCAGAAGGATATCGAGACGACCCATTGGGTCGAAGCCAGCGAGCGGGAGGCGAGGGCGACGGGCGAGCACGAGCGGCATGTCGAGGAAATGCGCAAGGGCGGCCTGAGACGGCTGGTCTATCTGCACGACTGAACGCTGTTATCCATTGCTGGCTTTTCCGTTCCAGCCATCAAACTTTTTGATGCCAAGGCATTGATCCGAAACGACATCGCTCGCGAGTCAGCGTCCTGAACGCGCCGCAGGAGCGGGCGGGCGCAGAATGATCTCCGACAGTTTTCGGAGACTTTCTGATGAGCGACGACCAGAGTGCCCGCCTCGGCCTTTCCTATCTGGCGGCCGGCCAGATGCAGAAGCATGTGACGCTGAATGAGGCTCTGACCCGGCTCGATGCGGTGGTCCAGACCGCCGTCGTCAGCCGCACGGCGCCGGCCCAGCCCGCGGCGCCCGTGGACGGGGCCCTCTACATCCTGCCCGCCGGCGCGACCGGCGCCGCCTGGACCGGCCTCCCCGAGGGAGCGCTGCTGCGCGCTGAAGCCGGCGGCTGGAGCGTGGTCGAGGTCGCCGAGGGACTGATCGCGCTGGTGCTCGACGCCGGCGAGCTGGTGGTGCGCGATGGGGGGGCTTGGGTTCCGCTGGGCGAGCGTCTGGATGTGATCCAGAATCTGACCCGCCTCGGGCTCGGAACCACCGCCGACGCCGCCAACCCGTTCGCGGCCCGGCTCAACAAGGCCCTCTGGACCGCACTTGGATCGGGTGACGGCGGAGACGGCGACCTGCGCCTGACCTTCAACAAGGAAGGCCCGGCCGATGTGCTGTCGCTGCTGTTCCAGAGCGCCTGGAGCGGTCGGGCCGAACTCGGCCTGATCGGCGACGATGACTTGCGGCTGAAGGTCAGCGCCGACGGTTCGGCCTGGCTGGATGCGTGGTCGGTCGATCGCGCATCGGGACGGGTCAGCTTCGCCCACGGCGCGACCCGGCGCGTGGCGACCATCCTGACCGTCGACGGAAGCTACGCTGTACCGGGCTGGGCCCGGACGATCGAGGCCGTGGTTGTCGGCGGCGGCGGGGGCGGCGGGGCCGGGGCCTTCGGCGCTTCCGGCACCCGGTTCGGCGGCGGCGGCGGTGG
>NZ_JAVHLH010000118.1 GCF_031082345.1 Brevundimonas sp.
GCCGGCGGCCCCCGCAGCGCCCGCGGCGCCGGCCTCCAAGCGCGTGGGCGCCGTCGCCTCGATGGTCATGCTGCTGGTCGGCGCCACGGCGCTGTCAACCGCCGCGGTGATGTATCTGGTCACCGGCGAGCAGAATCCGGCCCTGACCTGGGGCTTCGGCGGCCTGCTGGCGACGGTGATCGGCATCTCGCTGTGGATCGCCCGCAGCACCGCCTCGTCGGTGATCCCCAAGAAGAGTTTCTGGCTGCTGGCGCTGGGCGCGGCCTCGTCGTCGATCTGCGGCTACGGCGTCGCCGGCTGGCTGCCGCTGTTCTTCATGCGCAGCTTCGGCCTGACCCTGGGTCAGACGGCCTGGTACTACGCCGGCATCGCCATGGTCGGGGGCACGCTCGGCATCTGGATGGGCGGCTTCATCGCCGACAAGCTGTCGAAGCGCGGCAAGGGCGCCTATCCGTTGACGCCGGCGATCGCCTTCCTGATCTCGGCACCCTGCTTCATCCTGGCGATGAACTCACCGTGGCTGATCGGTCTGATCTTCCCGGGCGGCGGCACCAACGCCCAGCAGCTGATCGTCGCCTTCCTGATCTTCCTGATCCCGACCGGCCTGAACCTGGCCTGGCTGGGACCGGTCACGGCGGCCGTGCAGCATCTGGTTCCGGCCGGGATGCGGTCGACGGCCTCGGCCCTGTTCCTGCTGATCAACAACCTGCTGGGGATCGCGGTCGGCTTCTACTATTTCGGCTGGATGAGCGACCTGCTGGCCCCGCGCTTCGGCGACGAGAGCCTGCGCTGGGCGATCTACACCGGGATGGGCTTCTATCTGCTGGCCGCCGTGCTGCTGATCGGCGCCTCGCGGACCCTGAAGCGCGACTGGGTGGATTGAGGCCGAAGCCGGCCCCGTCCCAGCCATATTGACGCTGTTTTTCGGGTCAGACTGACCTCGATCCCCGGGCTCGCGCCCGGTCCTCCCCCTGTCACATGAGAGTACGATTTCGATGATCGCCACGCTTCTGTTCGCCGCCGCCGTGACGAGCGCCGCGCCCGCGCCCGCCGCCGACGACTTCAAGGCCCTGTGCCTCGCCACCAAGGGCGATGTCGCCGCCGTGACCGCCGCCACCGCGGCCCAGGGCGCCTGGTCGAGCCCGGTCCAGCAGGACGGGCTGACCGTCTGGACCCACGCCGGCGAAGGCGTGGAGCGCAATCTGGTGGTCGGCGAACAGGCCGCTCCGGACGGCCGGCGCCTGGCCTGCATGCTCACCAGCCAGCCGGCCCAGCCGGAGCTGACCGCCGGAATCGCCGGCGTGCTGGGCGGCGTGTCGATGGCCGTCGAGGGCAACCCGGGCCTGTACGCCTATGCGCCCGACACGGACGCCTATCGCGCCGGCGACGTGACCTTCGTCCAGGTCACCAGCGAGCCGGACAGCACCAGCCTGACCGCCATCCGGCCGATCAAATAGGCGGGCGCCGGGCCGACCGCGGCCCGGTCCACCCAAATGTAGCAGCGCCCCTCGCCTGACCGGCGGGGGGCGTTTCGCTGTCCGGCGCCCGCTGCCGGTTGCACCCGCGAAGGCCGGGGTCCTATAAGCGCCCGACTCTCCCCCGAAGGCGGCATCCATGAACATTCACGAGTATCAGGCCAAGCAGGTCCTGAAGGGTTTCGGCGCACCGGTCGCGGCCGGCGTGGCCATCACCTCGGTCGACGAGGCCGAAGCGGCGGCGAAGTCGCTGCCCGGGCCCCTGTATGTCGTGAAGTCCCAGATCCACGCCGGCGGGCGCGGCAAGGGCAAGTTCAAGGAACTGGGCCCCGACGCCAAGGGCGGCGTGCGTCTGGCGAAGACGATCGAGGAGGTCGTGGCCCATGCCAGGGAGATGCTGGGCAACACCCTGGTGACGGCCCAGACCGGCGAGGCCGGCAAGCAGGTCAACCGCCTGTACATCGAGGACGGCGCCGACATCGACCGCGAGCTGTACTGTTCGCTGCTGGTCGACCGTCAGTATGGCCGCATCGCTTTCGTCGTCTCGACCGAGGGCGGCATGGACATCGAGGCCGTGGCCCACGACACGCCCGAGAAGATCCAGACCATCGTCATCGACCCGGAAGCCGGCGTGACCGAGGGCGACGTGGCGAAGATCAACGCCGCCCTGAAGCTGGACGGAGCGGCCGCCCAGGACGGCGAGACCCTGTTCCCGACGCTGTACCGGGCCTTCGTCGACAAGGACATGTCGATGCTGGAGATCAACCCGCTGATCGTGATGGAGAACGGCCGCCTGCGCGTGCTGGACGCCAAGGTCAGCTTCGACGGCAACGCCCTGTTCCGCCACGAGGACATCAAGGCGCTTCGCGACGAGACCGAGGAAGACGCCAAGGAGATCGAGGCCTCGGAATGGGACCTCGCCTATGTCGCCCTCGACGGCAACATCGGCTGCATGGTCAACGGCGCCGGCCTGGCCATGGCGACGATGGACATCATCAAGCTGTACGGCAAGGAGCCCGCCAACTTCTGCGACGTCGGCGGCGGCGCCTCCAAGGAAAAAGTCGCCGCGGCCTTCAAGATCATCACCGCCGACCCGGCCGTGCAGGGCATCCTGGTCAACATCTTCGGCGGCATCATGCGCTGTGACGTCATCGCCGAGGGCGTGGTCGCGGCGGTCAAGGAAGTGGGCCTGAAGGTGCCGCTGGTCGTGCGCCTGGAAGGCACCAATGTCGACGAGGGCAAGCGCATCCTCAACGAGTCGGGCCTGGCCATCACCGCGGCCGACGACCTCGACGACGCCGCCCAGAAGATCGTCGCGGCGGTCGGCTGATGCCGGCGGCGCTCGCCCTCGCAGTTGCGCTGGCCGGACCCGCGGCTCTTCCGCCTCGCAACGCCGAGGTCGTCCAGCTGCTGCGCGACGCCTGCGTGACGACGGAAATGCGTCGCGATGCATTTGAACAACTGGCCCGCTCGCGGCGATGGGTATCTGCCAGCCGTCGTTCTGAAAGCGCGTCCGGCGGGTGGAGCGTCATGTACCGGGCGGGCGACGCCGTGGTGATGCTGGTCAATGCCGGCGCGATCGGCGACGGGGATCGCTCGGTCGGGTCTGTCTGCACGGTAGGTGTGCAGGACCCGGAAGACGGCCTTTCCGGCGCGGTCGGGGTGCTCGCAGAAAGTCTCGGCCTGACGGCGGAAACCGAACCTCTCCAGCTGGGTGGCGAGGGCACGCGGGCATGGTCCACCTTGGGTCGACATACGCTGATCTATTCCACCGCTCACTCCGGCCCGGCGGTATCCATCTCCCTTTCGCGCCAGTACGTTGTGGAGGGCCCGGCCCCCGCCGTGTCCGCCGGAGGCCAGTAGGATGCACGGGCAATTCGAGACCCTCGTCAACGCAGGTCAGGGCTGATGCCTCGCCGTTCGATCTTCGCCCTGGCGCTGGCGGCGGCGCTCGGCCTGAGCGCCGGCGCGGCCGCGGCCGACGAGTCCTTCGCCCTTTTCAAGGCCATGTGCCTCGACACCGACGCCGACGCCGCGAGGGCTCATGCGACCGCCGAGGCGGCGGGCTGGGGCGAGATCCCGGCCGCGCGACTGCAGGAGCTCGCGGACGCGACCCGGGCGGTCGACGCCCGCGGCAGACTGGCCGCCACCCCCAACGGGATCTTCGTGCTGATGACCGGCCTGTCCGCCGACAGCGACGCCGAACTCGCCACCGTCGTCTGCAACGTCTTCGGCTTCCGGCAGGCCCAGGTCTGGGATGCGTCGCCCGAGATCGAGCAGTGGGTCGGCCTGCCGCCGAGCCGGGTCGAGGGCCCGCTGCGCATGTGGACCTGGGAAATTCGGGAGGGCCGGAAGGTCGCTCCGGCCCCCGACGCCCCGCTCGCCGCGGGCTATGCGATCCTCGCCACCAGCCAGGCGACCAGCTTCCGGTACGAACTGGCCCGAACCCGTCCGGCGAACTGACTTTCAGCGCGACCGACCCCCTTCAGATCACCTTCCGAGAACCTCATGTCCATCCTCGTCGACAAGAACACCAAGGTCATCGTCCAGGGCCTGACCGGCAAGACCGGCACCTTCCACACCGAGCAGGCGCTTCGCTACTACGGCACCAAGATGGTCGGCGGCGTGCACCCCAAGAAGGGCGGCGAGCTGTGGCACGGGTCGGAGGGCGAGACCCTGCCGATCTTCGCCTCGGTGGCCGAAGGCAAGGAAGCGACCGGCGCCGACGCGACCGTGATCTATGTCCCGCCGGCGGGGGCCGCGGACGCCATCATCGAGGCCATCGACGCGGAGATGCCCTTCATCACCTGCATCACCGAGGGCATTCCGGTGCTGGACATGGTGCGGGTCAAGGCGCGGCTGGACCGGTCGAAGTCCCGCCTGCTGGGCCCCAACTGCCCCGGCATCCTGACCCCCGAAGAGTGCAAGATCGGCATCATGCCGGGCTCGATCTTCAAGAAGGGCAATGTGGGCATCGTCTCGCGCTCGGGCACCCTGACCTATGAGGCGGTGTTCCAGACCACCAACGAGGGCCTGGGCCAGACCACGGCCGTCGGCATCGGCGGCGACCCGGTCAAGGGCACCGAATTCATCGACGTGCTGGAGCTGTTCCTGGCCGACCCCGAGACCCAGTCGATCGTCATGATCGGCGAGATCGGCGGCGGGGCCGAGGAGGACGCGGCCCAGTTCCTGATCGACGAGGCGAAGCGCGGCCGCAGCAAGCCGATGGTCGGCTTCATCGCCGGCCGCACCGCGCCCAAGGGCCGCACCATGGGCCACGCGGGCGCCGTCGTCTCGGGCGGCAAGGGCGACGCCGAGTCCAAGATCGCGGCCATGGAAGCCGCCGGCATCCGCGTCTCGCCGTCGCCGGCGCGGCTGGGCTCGACCCTGGTGGAAGTGCTGAAGGGCTGACCGGATTGTCGTCCCGGGTCGCCGCCGGGCGGCGTCCGGGATGACAAGACCAATGTCACACCTGTGTGGCACGAAACCGGTGAAATTTGTCGAATTCCCGCGAATTTCCGCCCTTTCGCCCCCATTCGGTCATGACCCATAAGGAAACAGCGCCTATATCAGCAGCGCCGGCATCGCGCAGACGTGCGCGGCCGCCCCTAGGGACGTGACGAGAACAATGGCGGACGATGCCGGTCGGCTGAACCAGGTCTTTGCCGAGACCAGCTTCCTGTATGGCTCCAACGCCTCGTTCATCGAGGACCTGCACGAGAAATGGGCCGCCGATTCGGCCTCCGTGTCCGGCGAATGGCGCGCCTTCTTCGACCAGTTGCGCGACAACGCCGAGACGGTGAAGGCCGCCGGCGCCGCGGGGGCATGGGGCCGCTCCGGCGTGACCGAGCCGACCGAGGAAGCCGCCGTTTTCGACGGCCGCTGGCCGGCCCCGAAGCCGGACCCGAAGAAGGCGGCGTCCGCGAAGGCGGTCGAGGTCCCCGCTCCGACCGGCGTGTCGAGCGAGGCCATCCGCGCCGCGGCGCATGACTCGATCCGGGCCCTGATGCTGATCCGCAGCTATCGCGTGCGCGGCCACCTGCAGGCGACGCTGGATCCGCTTGGTATCGAGCAGCCGAACGAGAACCCGGAGCTGACGCCGGAATTCTACGGCTTCTCGGAAGCCGACATGGATCGGCCGATCTTCCTCGACGGCGTGCTGGGACTGGAGACCGGCACCATCCGCGAAGTGCTGGCGCTGCTGAAGCGCACCTACTGCGGCCACGTCGGCATCCAGTTCATGCACATCGCCGAGCCGGAGGAGAAATCCTGGCTGCAGGCGCGCTTCGAGGGCGCCGACAAGTTCGAGCAGAACGCCTTCACCCAGGAAGGCAAGCTGGCCATCCTGAACAAGCTGATCGAGGCCGAGGGCTTCGAGCGCTTCCTGCACAAACGCTTTCCCGGGACCAAGCGGTTCGGCCTCGACGGCGGCGAGGCCATGGTCCCGGCGCTGGAGCAGATCATCAAGCGCGGCGGCGCCCTGGGGGTCGACGAGATCGTGCTGGGCATGGCCCACCGCGGGCGGCTGAACACCCTTGCGGCGGTGATGGGCAAGCCCTATCGCGCCATCTTCCACGAGTTCCAGGGCGGCTCGACCGTGCCTTCGGACATCGAGGGTTCGGGCGACGTCAAATACCACATGGGCGCCAGCTCGGACCGCGAGTTCGACGGCAACAAGGTGCACCTGTCGCTGACGGCCAACCCGTCGCACCTCGAAATCGTCAATCCGGTGGTGCTGGGCAAGGCGCGCGCGAAACAGGCCTTCGACATCCGCGAGGCCAACGCCGGCAAGCCCGAGGAGCAGTGGGCGCTGGACCGCTCCAAGGTCGTGCCGCTGCTGATCCACGGCGACGCCGCCTTCGCCGGCCAGGGCGTGGTGGCCGAGTGCTTCGCCCTGATGGGGCTGAAGGGCTACCGCACCGGCGGGACGATCCATTTCGTCGTCAACAACCAGATCGGCTTCACCACCAGCCCGCGCAACAGCCGCAGCTCGCCCTATCCGTCGGACGTGGCCCTGATGGTCCAGGCGCCGATCTTCCACGTCAACGGCGACGACCCGGAGGCGGTGGTGTTCGCCGCCAAGGTGGCCACCGAGTTCCGGCAGAAATTCCACAAGGACGTGGTGGTGGACATGTTCTGCTACCGCCGCTTCGGCCACAACGAGGGCGACGACCCGACCTTCACCCAGCCGCTGATGTATTCGAAGATCCGCGCCCTGCCGTCGACCCGCGAGATCTACGCCGAGCGCCTCATCGCCGAGGGCGTGACCAGCCAGGCCGAGGTCGACGCCGAAGTCGCGCGCTTCGAGGCCTTCCTCGACGCCGAGTTCGAGGCCGGCAAGACCTTTGAGGCCAAGAAGGCCGACTGGATGGATGGCCAGTGGACCGGCATCGGCCAGCCCGACGGCGAGGAGCGCCGCGGCGAAACCTCGGTGCCGGCGGCGACGCTGAAGGACCTCGGGCATCGGCTGACCCGGCTGCCGAACGACGTCGACATGCACAAGACGCTGAAGCGCGTCATGGACGGCCGGCGCGAGATGATCGCGACCGGCGAGAATATCGACTGGGCCACGGCCGAGAGCCTGGCCTTCGCCTCGCTGCTGGACGAGGGCTTCCCGGTCCGTCTGTCGGGCCAGGACTCGGTGCGCGGCACCTTCAGCCAGCGCCATTCGGGCATCGTCGACCAGACCACCGAGGCCCGCTACGTCCCGCTGAACAACCTGTCCGGCGGCCAGGCCCAGTTCGAGGTGATCGACTCGGCCTTGTCGGAAGAGGCGGTGCTGGGCTTCGAATACGGCTACGCCGTCACCGACCCCAACACCTTGGTGATGTGGGAGGCCCAGTTCGGCGACTTCGTGAACGGGGCCCAGGTGGTGATCGACCAGTTCATCACCTCCGGCGAGCGCAAATGGCTGCGCATGTGCGGCCTGACCATGCTGCTGCCGCACGGCTACGAGGGACAGGGGCCGGAACATTCGTCGGCGCGGCTGGAGCGCTTCCTGCAGCAGTGCGCCGAGGACAATATCCAGGTCGCCAACTGCACCACCCCGGCCAACTATTTCCACATCCTGCGCCGCCAGATGCATCGGCCGTTCCGCAAGCCGCTGATCATCATGACGCCCAAGAGCCTGCTGCGGCACAAGAAGGCGGTCTCGACCCTCGCCGACATGGCCGAGGGCAGCTCGTTCCACCGGGTGCTGCACGACGACGCCCAGACGCGGCCCGAGGTCGCCGGGATCAGGATCAAGGCGGACAAGGACATCCGCCGCGTCGTGCTGTGCTCGGGCAAGGTCTATTACGACCTGCTGGACCGGCGCGAGAAGGATGTGGCCGAGGGCAAGGGCGGGGACGACGTCTATCTGATGCGGCTGGAGCAGTTCTATCCGTGGCCGATGAAGTCGCTGATGACGGAACTGGCCCGCTTCCCCGACGCTGAACTGGTGTGGTGCCAGGAAGAGCCGAAGAACATGGGCGGCTGGACCTTCGTCGATCCGTGGCTGGAGCTGACGCTGGACAAGATGGACGTGAAGGCGAAACGGGCCCGCTATGTCGGTCGTCCGGCCTCGGCCTCGACCGCGGCGGGCCTGATGAGCCGGCACCTGAAAGAACTCGACGCCTTCCTGACCGACGCCTTCGCCTGATAGGCGTAGGGTACACCTGACCTGAACGAGACCTGGACCGCACCATGGCCGACATCCTGACCCCCGCCCTCGGCGAATCCGTCACCGAAGCCACCATCGGCAAGTGGACGAAGAAGGCCGGCGATCCGGTCAAGAAGGACGAGGTCCTGGTCGAGCTGGAGACCGACAAGGTCTCGCTGGAGGTGGTGTCGCCCGCCGATGGCGTCCTGTCCGAGATCAAGGCCCCCGACGGCGAGACCGTGACCCCGGGCGCCGTGCTGGGGGTGGTCACCGAGGGCGCGGCCGCCGCGCCGTCCGCCGAAGCCCCGAAGACTGAAGCCAAAGCCGCGCCCGCGCCGAAGGCCG
>NZ_JAVHLH010000119.1 GCF_031082345.1 Brevundimonas sp.
CATGCATATCGTCAGCTGGGTCGCGTTTTCCGTCGGCTGGCTGAAGGGCGGGCACGCCGAACGGTTCGCGGTCGTGGTGCTGGTCTGCGACTATGTGTTCACGGTGGCCGTCGACAGGTTCGCCGGCGGGGTCGCCGGCGCCCAGGCGGTCGTGGGAGCCTCCGGGTTGGTGATCACGGCGTGCTTCCTCTGGCTGACCTTCAGGTCGGATCGGTGGTGGCCGCTGGCCGGGACGGGGTGTCTGATCCTGATCGTGCTGGTCCACCTCCTCTTCTTCCTGGCGCCGGTGTCGTACACCGCCGCCGTTTCGGCGCAGGTGGGGCTTTGGCTTCTGCTGTATGTGATCGTGCTGGCGGGGGTGGCCGAGCGCTGGCTGGCGGGCGAGGCCGCGGTCAGCCGGATCGGTCGCGGCAGGGCGCATGAGGCGGTCCGGGCCGGCGCAGCCTGAACGGGGAGAAACCGGCATCACGCCCTTCATTCTGGCCATGAACATCGTGTCCTGGGTCGCCTTCGCCGTCGCCTGGCTGAAGGGCGGGCACGCCGAACGATTCGGCGTCGCGGTCCTGCTGTCGGGCGCCCTGATCGAGATGTTCTTCGTCCATTGGCAGATCGGCGAGCTCGAGGTTGGCATTGCCGCGACCCAGGTCGTGCTGCTGCTGATATTCGGCCGGCTGGCGTTCAGCTCGGACCGCTGGTGGCCGCTCGCCGTGACGGGGTGTATGATCCTGATCGTGACGGTCCACCTCCTCGTCATCCTGACGTCGGTGTCCTTCTATGCCGCCATATCGGCGAGGATCGGCGTCTGGCTACTCTTGTACGTGATCCTGATCGCCAGCGTCGCCGAGCGCTGGCTGGCGGGTGAGGCCGCGGTCAGCCGGGTCGGACGCGGCAGGGTTCGTGAGGCGGTATAGGTGGCGAAGCCCGTAGGTTAGCCAGCGGAGAGACCGGAATCGAAACGCCCTTCATTGTTGCCGGACATCTGCTGGGCTGGGCGGCCTATGGCGCCGGCTGGACAAGAGGCGGGCATACCGAGCGTTTCGCCGTTGCGGTGCTGTTGTCCGACCACGCCGTTTCGAGCGCGACGTTCCGTTGGCGCATCGATGATTTTTATTGGGGCGTCGCAGCGCAAGCCGTTGCAGTGATGTTCATTCTCGGCTGGCTCGCTCTGAGGTCCAATCGATGGTGGCCGCTCGTTGCGGCCGCGGCGGTGGTTCTGATCGTGCTGGTCCACGGTCTGACCATCGTGACGTCGATCACTCCCGCCGCCGCCGTCTCAGCGCGGGTCGGCCTGTGGATGGTCGTCAACATAGCGTTGCTGGCCGGCGTCGCCGAGCGTTGGCTCGCGGGCGAAAGGGCCGTCGGCGATCGCCGAACCTGGCGGCGCCGTCGCCCACTCCAGGCCGGAGGTCCCTCGGCCGAGCGCGGGCTGGCGGGCGAGCAGGCGGTCAGCCGGTTCGGTCGTCACAGGGCGCGAGACGCGGTACAGACTGGCGAGACCTGAACGCCGTCAACGGGAGAGACCGGCATACCGCCCTTCGTTCTGGCCCTGTGGGCGCTGGCCTTTGTCGCGATGATCGTCGGCTGGCTGTGCGGAGGGCATTCCGAACGGTTCGGCGCGGCGGTGCTGCTGCTGTCCTGGTTGGCGTTCGGTCCCATCATGTGGAGGATCGGCGACGTCTATGTCGACTCGATGATGGAGGACACGCTTCTGCTGCTGATCTTCGGGGGGCTGGCTTTCCGCTCGAACCGATGGTGGCCGTTCGTCGCGGCGTCGGCGCTGGCCCTGACGGTCGTGGTGCACGTTTTTACGATCGTGACCGATATCTCGTGGGCCGCCGCCGTTTCGGCGCGGGTCGGATTCGGACTTGTCACCTATACCGCCCTGCTTGCCGGGGTCTCGGAGCGATGGCTGGCGGGCGAGCGGCCCGTGAGCGGTCGCAGGCTCTGGAGACGCGGACGACCCGGGGCCGGAATTCCCCGTGGCGGTCCCTCGTCAGAAGGAGCCGCGACATCTCGCCCTTCCTGCTAGCCGCGCACATCATCGCCAACCTGTCATTCGCGGCCGGCTGGTTTTGGGGCGGACGCACCGAACGGTTCGCAGTCGCGGTGCTGATCTGCGACTACGCGCTCAGCGGGATCATCGACGGGCACGCGAACGCGCAATTAATCTGGGCGGCGTCGGGGTTGGTGATCACGCTGATCTTCCTGTCGCTGGCCTTCCGCTCGGACCGGTGGTGGCCGTTCGCGACGGCGGCCGCCCTGTCTCTGGGCGTTCTGGTCGCGCTTCTGGAACTGGTGGACCCGGGTCTGTCCCGATACGCCGTCGCCTCGGCGCAACTTGGCCTGTGGCTCGTCGTGTACGCCACGCTTCTGGCCGGCGTCGGCGAGCGTTGGCTGGCGGGCGAGAGGCCGGTCAGCGACACGGCCATATGGCGTCCACGCACACGCTCTTGAACATATAAACATATCTTTATATGTCTGGCGGCCATCCCCTCGCTCCAGGAGCCCGCCTTGACCCGATCGTCCTTCCTGTTCACCTCCGAAAGCGTTTCGGAAGGGCATCCCGACAAGGTCTCCGACCGCATCTCCGACACCGTCGTCGACGCCTTCCTGGCGAAAGACCCCGAGGCCCGGGTGGCCTGCGAGACCCTGGTCACCACCCAGCGCATCGTGCTGGCCGGCGAGGTCCGCGCGACACAGCCGGGCAATACGAGAGAGCAGAACGAGGCCTTCACCCAGGGCATCATCGACAGCCTCGAGCCCCTGGTCCGGGCGGCGATCAGGGACATCGGCTATGAGCAGGAGGGCTTCCACTGGAAGACCGCCTCCTATGAATGCCACCTGCACGCCCAGTCGGCCGATATCGCCGTCGGCGTGGACGCCTCCGGCAACAAGGACGAGGGCGCGGGCGACCAGGGCATCATGTTCGGCTACGCCTCGAACGAGACGCCCGAGCTGATGCCGGCGACCCTGGCCTACAGCCACGGCATCCTGAGGAAGCTGGCCGAGCTGCGCCATGGCGGCGAGACGCGGTTGGAGCCCGACGCCAAGAGCCAGGTCACCCTGCGCTACGAGAACGGCCGCCCGGTGGCGGCCACCTCCATCGTCGTCTCGACCCAGCATGCGAAGGGCCTGTCCCAGGCCGAGGTGGCCGACGTGGTCAAGCCGGTGGTGGCCTCGGTGCTGCCGAAGGGCTTCATCACCGACGAGACAGTCTGGCACATCAATCCCACGGGCGTGTTCGAGATCGGCGGGCCGGACGGCGACGCCGGCCTGACCGGACGCAAGATCATCGTCGACACCTACGGCGGCGCGGCCCCGCACGGCGGCGGCGCCTTCTCCGGCAAGGATCCGACCAAGGTCGACCGCTCGGCGGCCTACGCCTGCCGCTACCTGGCCAAGAACGTCGTGGCCGCCGGTCTGGCCGACCGCTGCACTATCCAGATCAGCTACGCCATCGGCGTGGCGGAGCCGCAGTCGATCCACGTCGACCTGCACGGCACCGGCAAGGTCGACGAGACCCTGCTGGAGGAGAAGCTGCTCGGCTTCATCGGCGGCGCCACCCCCCGCGCCATCCGTGAGCACCTGGGGCTGAACAAGCCGATCTACGCCCGCACCGCCGCCTATGGCCACTTCGGCCGCGAGCCGGACGCGGACGGCGGTTTCGGCTGGGAGAAGACAGATCTGGTCGAAAAGCTGAAGGCGCTGGTCTAGTCGTCGAGTTCGGGCTCGCCGCTTTCGGGCGAGCCCTTCGGCGTTTCGTCCTTGGCTTCCGCGGCGTGACGTTGCGGCGGATCCAGCACCGCGCCGAAGCCGAACAGCATGGCGGCCATGATCTGGAAGCCGCCGCCCTTGCGCCGCGACGCGATGCGGCCGCGCCCGCCGGCGATGGCCAGCGTCGCCCAGACGACCAGTCCGATCAGGCCGAGGCCGACCGCCCAGGGTATGAACTCCGTCATGCTCGTCTCCGTCGCGCCCCCTGCAGATGGGGGCCCGGAGCGGCGTGTGAAGGACTCGCGCCCGGCGCGCGACCGCCTATAAGGCGCCCATGTCTTCCGACCCCGACCCCTCGACCGCCCCGAACCGGGGCCCGCTCCGCTCGTTCGGCCGCATCAAGTCGCGCGCGCTGAAGCCGCGACAAGCGGCGCTGTTCGACACCCTGCTGCCCGCCGTCGCCCTGCCCGACCCGACCGCCGGCCCGCTGGACCCGCAGGCGCTGATGCCCGGCGCGAGCGAGGTCTGGCTCGAGATCGGCTTCGGCGGCGGCGAACATCTGGCGGCCCAGGCGGCGCGCCATCCGGACGCGCTGATGATCGGCTGCGAGCCCTTCCTGAACGGCGTCGGCTCGGCCCTGCGCCATATCGAGGAGGGCGGGCTGAAGAATGTACGGCTCCACGCCGACGACGCCCGCGACGTGATGGGGGCCCTGCCGGACGCCTCGCTGGACCGGGTGATGATCCTGTTCCCCGACCCGTGGCACAAGGTGCGGCACAACAAGCGGCGGCTGGTGCAGGACGCCTTCGCGGTCGAGATCGCGCGGC
Source organism: Brevundimonas sp. (assembly GCF_031082345.1). Classification (GTDB taxonomy): domain Bacteria; phylum Pseudomonadota; class Alphaproteobacteria; order Caulobacterales; family Caulobacteraceae; genus Brevundimonas. Next base: position 4,542 of record NZ_JAVHLH010000119.1, read on the forward strand.
TGCTCAAGCCCGGCGGACGGCTGCGTTTCGTCACCGACTGGAAGGACTACGCCGACTGGGCGCTGGAGCGGTTCGAGCGCACGCCGGGGCTGGAATGGACCGCCGAGCGCGCCGACGACTGGCGCGAGGCTCCCGCCGACCATGTGGTGACCCGCTACGAGGAGAAGAAGCTGGGCGACACGGCGCCGATCTTCCTCGAATTCGTGCGGCGGCGATGAGGGGCTGACAAACCGCGCGCCCGGGTCTATATGCGCCCTCACATCGTTAGACCGGCGTCCAACGGCGTCGTTCAAAGCGGCGGCCCTGGACGGCCCGCCGCTTTTTTATTGGACCGCGCCCGTTGAAGGCCAAGACCGTCGAAGACCGCGCTCTGCTGGAGCTGATCGAACCCGTGGCGGAAAGCCTGGGCCTCGACATCGTGCGCGTGCGTCTGATGGGCGGCACCCTGCGCCGACGGCTGCAGATCATGGCCGAGCGGCCCAGCGACCACGACATCGCGGTCGAGGAATGCGCCCGTCTGAGCCGGGCGGTGTCGGAGGTGCTGGACGCCGCCGACCCGATCTCGGGCGAATATCTGCTGGAGGTGTCGTCGCCGGGCATCGATCGGCCGCTGACCCGCCAGAGCGATTTCGACCTGTTCGAAGGCTTCGAGGCGCGGCTGGAGACCGATCGCATGATCGAGGGGCGGAAACGCTTCAAGGGAACGATCGCCGGGACCGAGGGCGAGAACATCGCCATCGACCTGGATGGGGAGGCGGATACGGCCCTGATCCCCTTCGACTGGCTGGTCGACGCCAAGCTGGTGCTGACCGACGAACTGATGAAGGCGGGCGCCGAGAAGCGCGCCGCCCGTAACGACAACAACGAACCTGATACCGAGGACTAAGAGCATGGCTGTCGCCGGCGTTTCCGCGAACCGACTCGAACTGCTGCAGATCGCCGATGCGGTCGCGCGCGAGAAGAACATCGACAAGGAGATCGTCGTCGAGGCGATCGAGGAGGCGATCCAGAAGGGCGCCAAGTCGCGCTACGGCGCCCATCACGACATCCGCGCCAAGATCGACGTCAAGTCGGGCGAGCTGGCCCTGACCCGGCACGTCACCATCGTCGAGGACGACTGGCAGCCGGAGGACGAGCTGGAAGAGTTCAACGACAGCGCCATGGTGCGCCTGAAGGACGCGCTGAAGCGCGATCCCGAGGCCGTCGTCGGCAAGGAATACATCGAGGACCTGCCGCCGTTCGAGTTCGGCCGGGTGCAGACCCAGATGGCTCGCCAGGTCGTTATGGGCAAGGTTCGCGACGCCGAGCGCGCCAACCAGTACGAAGAGTTCAAGGACCGCGTCGGCGAGATCGTCAACGGCACCGTCAAGCGCGTCGAATACGGCAACACCGTCGTCGACCTGGGTCGCGGCGAGGGCATCATGCGCCGCAACGACTCGATCCCGCGCGAGGTGTTCAACATCGGCGACCGGATCCGCACCTACATCTACGACGTGCGCCCCGAAGCGAAGGGGCCGCAGGTCATGCTGTCGCGCTCGCACCCGGGCTTCATGGCCAAGCTGTTCGCCCAGGAAGTGCCCGAGGTCTATGACGGCGTGATCGAGATCCGCGCCGCCGCCCGCGACGCCGGCTCGCGCGCCAAGATGGCCGTGTTGTCCAACGACTCCTCGATCGACCCGGTCGGCGCCTGCGTCGGAATGCGCGGCTCGCGCGTGCAGGCGGTGGTCGCCGAGCTGCAGGGCGAGAAGATCGACATCATCCAGTGGAACAGCGACGAGCCCACCTTCATCGTCAACGCCCTGGCTCCGGCCGAGGTGTCGAAGGTGGTGCTGGACGAAGAAGCCGACCGCGTCGAGGTGGTCGTGCCCGACGAGCAGCTGTCGCTGGCCATCGGTCGCCGCGGCCAGAACGTCCGCCTCGCCAGTCAGCTGACCGGCTGGCAGATCGACATCATCACCGAGTCGCAGGACTCCGAGCGGCGCCAGCGCGAGTTCGCCGAGCGCACCACCCTGTTCCAGGAAGCCCTGGACGTCGACGAGGTCATCGCCCAGCTGCTGGTCACCGAAGGCTTCGCCACGGTCGAGGACCTGGCCTTCGTCGAGCCCTATGAGATTTCCGACATCGAGGGCTTCGACGAGGACACCGCCGAGGAACTCCAGGCCCGCGCCCGCGACTTCCTCGACAAACAGGCGGCCATCCTGGACGCGAAGCGCAAGGAACTGGGCGTCGAGGACGGCGTCATGACGGTTCCGGGCGTCACCGGCGCCATCGCCGTCGCCCTCGGCGAAGGCGGCGTGAAGACCATCGAGGACCTGGCCGACCTGGCCACCGACGAAATCCGCGGCGGCTACGAGGTCAAGAACGGCGAACGGGTCAAGGTCCCGGGCGTGCTGGAAAGCTTCAACCTGGCCCAGGAAGAGGCCGAGATGCTGATCCTGCAGGCCCGCGTGGCGGCCGGCTGGATCGACGCGTCGGAGCTGCCGCAGCCCGAGCCCGATCCGGAGTTCGAGGACGAGGGCGAATACGACGCCGAGGCCGTCTTCGCGGCTCCGGAAGCCGGGGCCGGTGAAGAGGCGGCGCCGGAAGGCGACGACGAGACGGAGGTCCTCGTCGAGGACCCCGAACAGCCCGAAACCGCGTGATGGGAGACCGGGCCCTCCATGAGTCTGCGCGAAGCGACGATCGATAGGGAACGCCGGGACCTGGTCACCCACCAGGTCATGGATGAATCTCGGCTGATCCGCTTCGTCGCCGCTCCGGACGGCACGGTCGCCCCCGACCTGGCGCGCAAGCTGCCGGGCCGCGGCCTGTGGGTCGCGGCCGACCGCGCCTCGATCGAGACGGCGGTGAAGAAGAACCTGTTCTCCCGGGCGGCCAAGGCTCCGCTGAAGCCGGCCGCCGACCTCGCCGATCTGGTCGAAAGCCTGCTGTTCCGGCGCTGTCTGGACCAGCTGGGCCTTGCCCGGCGCGAAGGCGTGCTTATCTCCGGGTTCGAGAAATCCCTGGCCAACGTCAGGTCGGGCAAGGTCGCCTGGATCATCGAGGCGGCGGACGGATCCGCCGACGGTCGGGGCAAGCTGCTTTCCCTCGCGAAACACCAGACTCCGGCCCCGAAAGTCTGCGGCGCCTTCACGGCGGACGATTTGAGTTTGGCCCTCGGGCTGGAAAATGCGATACACGCCGTCCTGCTTGAGGGCGGGCGGGCCAATCGCTGGACCTTTGAGGTCGAACGACTGGCGGGATTTCGACCGCTTCTGCCCCCGGAGTGGGGCGATGGGCGGGCTGAGGCCCCGAATAAGGATTTGGACGGGCGGGGTTCTGCTTCCTGATCGGAGGCGGAGCGACGCGCGGCTTTTTGTGTTTGAACGAGACGACGGCGGATCTCCCGCCGTCCCGAGTAAAGCGACCGGATGACTGACGAGAACGACAAGACCAACGACGGCGCACCGCAGGCTCCGACCGGGACCCCGTCCCAGACGGGACCGCGCGCGCCCCTGAGCCTGAAGCCCCGGCAGGCGGGATCGGTTTCGACCGGCACCGTGCGCCAGAGCTTCAGCCACGGCCGCACCAAGACCGTGGTGGTCGAGACCAAGCGCCGGGTCGGCGCCACCCCGGGGCATCAGCGCCCCCAGGGCTTCGACGTCGCGCGTCCGAAGACCGAGGCGCCGGCCGCTTCGCGTCCGGCCGCTCCTTCACGCGAGGGCGGCGGCCTGTCCGCCTCCGAGCAGGAGGCGCGCCGCCGCGCCATCGAACTGGCCACCCGGCAGAACGCCGAGCGTGAAGCCGCCGCCGCCGCCGAACGCGCCCGCAAGGACGCGGCCTGTTCGCGGGCGGCGG
>NZ_JAVHLH010000011.1 GCF_031082345.1 Brevundimonas sp.
GCGCGACCTCGGCGGCGGCGGCTCCGGTGACCTCTCCGCCCGGCCCGGAGCCGGCCTCGCCCTCGTCGACGCCGACCGGGGCCACGGCCTCCGGCGGCAGCGGCCGCTCGATACGGGCGCGCATGTCGGGATCCTTGAGCAGCACGGTCTTCATGATCTCCCGCGCCTTGGGCGCGGCGTCGACCGAGCCTCCGGACGGCGCGTGCTGGATGATCAGGGCGATGGCGTAGCGCGGCGCATCGTGCGGGGCGAAGGCCACGAACAGGGCGTGGTCGCGGCGGCTCCACACCGCATCGCGGGGGCCGCGCGAGCCGGAGCCATAGTCGCGCGACTGGGCCGTGCCGGTCTTGCCGGCCATCTGGATGTCGCCGAGGCCGAGCTGGGAGGTGCGGTAGGCGGTGCCGGTGACGTCGTTGGCCACAGCCGCCATGCCCGCCCGCACGATGTCGAGATGTTCCTTGCTGAACGGCAGGTCGGCGAAGGCCTCGGCGTCCGGCTGCTTCTCGCCCCCGATCGCCTTGACCAGCCGCGGCTGGACGGCCTTGCGGCCGCTGGCGAGGCGGCTGGTCATCACCGCCAGCTGCAGGGCGTTCACCTCGAGCGCGCCCTGCCCGATGGCCACCGACAGGGTCTCGCCTGGATACCAGGTGCCGTCGTCGTCCCATTTGGTGCGGGCCGCGTAATCGCGTTTCCACTGGGTCGAGGGCACGGTGCCGCTGGACTGCCCCGCGATGCCGATCTCATAGGCCTGGCCGAAGCCGAGGTCCTTGGCCACACGCGCAATCCGGTCCACGCCGGCCCGGTTGCAGAGGTGGTAGAAATAGGTGTCGCACGAGTTCTTGATGGCGTTGTGCATGTCCATCGCGCCGTGGCCGCCCGCGCGCCAGCAGCGGAAGGTCCGGCTGCCGTAGCGATAGCCGCCGGTGCAGACCACCCGCTCGGACGGGTCGATGCCCGCGTCCAGGATGGCCAGGGCCGTGGTCATCTTGAAGGTCGAGCCCGGCGGGAAGGTGCCGTAGATGGCCTTGTCCAGCAGCGGCTTGCGCTCATAGTCGCGCAGGGCGTTGTAGATGCGGGACGGCACCCCGCCGACGAACAGGTTCGGATCGAACGACGGCGCCGAGACCATGCACAGGATGTCGCCGTTGCGGATATCCATGACCACGCAGCCGCCGGACTCCTCGCCATAGACCTCCAGCGCCCGGTTCTGCACATCGGCGTCGAGGGTGAGGACAACGTCCTTGCCCGGCACCGGCGGCTTGGATCCCCCGATGTCCTCGGCCACGACCCGGCCGCGGGCGTCGACCTCGACGCGGTTGCCGCCGGCCTCGCCGCGCAGCTCCGTGTCGAATGCCTTCTCCACGCCCTGACGACCGATGCGGAAGCCGGGGTTGTAGAGGATCTCCGGGATCTTCTCGCCACGCTCCTCGATGGCCTTGATGTCACGGTCGTTGGGCTTGGCGACATAGCCGATGACGTGGGCGAACGAGCCGCCGAACGGGTAGTAACGAGCCTCGTTCATGTCGGCCATCACGCCGGAGAGCTCGTTGGCGTAGAGGTTGACCCGGGCGAACTCCTCCCAGGTCAGGTCGCTCTTGACCGGCACGGGCGAGAAGCGCGGCGCGGCGTTGACGTCTCGGATGATCGAGCGGCGGCGATCCACGGTGTCCGGCAGCAGGCGGCCGAGCAGGTCGAGGGTCTGGTCGAGGTCCTTGGTCTCATCACGGACGACCAGCACGCGGAAGCTGGGCCGGTTGCCGGCGATGACCACGCCGTTGCGGTCGAGGATGCGCCCGCGCGGCGGCGGCACGAGGCGGAAGTTGAACTGGTTGTTGGTGGCCAGGGTGGCGTATTGGCCCGCCTGGACGACCTGCAGCTGGGCCAGCCGGCCGGTCAGGGCGACGCCGCCGACCGCGGTCAATGCGCCCACCACGAAGGTGCGGCGCAGGAAGGAGCCCTGGCGCTCGTTGGTGTCGGAGAAGAAGATCGACGGTTCCGAACTCATCGGAACCTCACATCGCCGTCCTCGAACCGCTCGATCAGGCGGTGCGCGAACGGGAACAGCAGCAGGGTCGGCAGGACCTGGAGGAAGACGGAGATCAGACTGGCCGGGGTCGGGGCGAGGAAAGCCATGATCACATAAACGAGCAGAAAGGCCAGGGCGCAGCAGGCGGCGTACCAGACGAACAGCACCGCCGTGTCCTGCCCCGCCAGGAAGCTGCGCGAGGCCAGGACGACGCTGTAGATCACCAGGAAGGTCAGGCCCCAGAGTCCGAGCGGGCCGTAGGTCAGGACGTCGAGGATCAGACCAAGGGCCGCGAGCACGATCGGGGCGAGCACCGACGGGCGGATCAGCGGCCAGGCGAAGGCCAGCACCATGGGGATGACCGGCTCGGGCAGGTGCAGGCCGAACAGCTCGACCGGCGTCTGCAGGACGATGGTGGCCGCGACGGCGATCAGCGCCGGATAGACGATCCACTGCATCGGCCCGACGACGCGGACCGCGACGGCCCGTCTCATTCGGTCCCTCCCGGCGCGGGGGCGGGCGGGCTGGCGGCGGCGCGGCGAGCGGCGGAGTCGGTGATGGCCGTGGCCTGGGCGGGCGTGGCCTCTGACAGGGTGTCGAGCGCGGCCAGAGGCGGGGCGTTCAGGTCGTCCGGGTCGATTAGCTGGCCGAAGTCCTCGAACAGCATGATGCGGACGTAGTCGATGGCCCCCCGATCGCTGAACAGCTTGACCCGCCAGGAGCCGTCGATGCCTCTCGCCGCGACGCCGATCGGCACCCCGCGCGGGAAGCCGCCGCCGTCGCCGGAGGACAGGATGCGGTCGCCGACCTGGACCGAGCCGACCCCGCGCACGAACTCGAGCCGCGGATTGCCCGAGCCGTCGCCGTTCAGCAGGGCGCGTGCGTCGGTGCGGTCGATCAGCACCGGGGTGCGGCTGGCCACGTCCGTCAGCAGCAGCATGCGGCTGATGTTCGGCGCGGTCCCGACGACGCGGCCGACGAGGCCGTGCTCGTTGATCACCGGATTGCCGACCTTGACGCCTCCGGCCGCCCCGACGTCGAGCAGACGGGCCTTGGAAAAGGGGCCGCGGGTGTCGGTGATGGAGCGGGCGGTGCGCATGGCCACCGGCGGCTCGGGCCGGATGCCGAGCATGGCCTCATAGCGGGCGTTGACGTTCTTCAGGGCGATGGCCTGGTCGCGCCACGGCTGCAGCTCGGCCAGTTCGCGCCGGAGGCGGCGGTTCTCGGAGACGGCGAAGAAATAGCCGCCGACGTAGTCCGAGGCCTGGCCGAACCAGCGGACCGGCGCCGCGAACACGCCGCCGACCGGCCCGGCCACGGTCTCGACCCCGGCGCGCACCGGCTGGTAGGGCGAATTCTCCGCCCGGGCGTCGCTGATCAACAGGAGCACGCAGCCGACGGCGGCGATCACGACTGTGACCGCCGCGGTCCAGACCAGCGGCACCTTGATGTTTTCGAACGGTCCGTCGCGAAACGCCACGGCGCGCCTTCCTCAGAAAAAGGGAATCAGCGGGACGCCCCCCGCCGATCCGCCGAGCCTATCGCAAAATGCGGGCCGTTTGGAAACCGCTGCAACCTCAATGTCATCAAGGATGACAGGGATTTGAGAGGCGGCCGTTCGACGTTCGCGCCTAGAGCGCGGAGTCAAGCACGCCCTTCATCCAGCGCGGATGCTCCAGCACCCGGCCGCAGCCGATGGCCACGCACGACAGCGGATCGTCGGCGACCGAGACCGGCAGGCCGGTGTGGTCGCGGATCTCGGCGTCCAGGCCGCGCAGCAGGGCACCGCCGCCGGTGAGCATGATGCCCTTGTCGGCGATGTCGGCGGCGAGTTCGGGCGGGGTGGCTTCCAGCGCCACCTTCACGGCCTCGACGATCTGCGTCACCGGCTCGGCCAGGGCCTCGGCGGCCTGACGCTCGGAGATGCGGACCTCCCGCGGCACGCCCTGCATCAGGTCGCGGCCCTTGACGTCGATCGACAGGCCTTCGCCGTCGGCCGGGATGCGGGCCGTGCCGATGTCCTTCTTGATGCGCTCGGCGGTGGTCTCGCCGATCAGAAGGTTATGGTTGCGGCGCATGTAGCTGATGATCGCCTCGTCCATCTTGTCGCCGCCGACGCGGACCGAACGCGAATAGACGATGCCCGACAGCGACAGCACGGCCACCTCGGTGGTGCCGCCGCCGATATCGACGACCATCGAGCCGGTCGGCTCGTGGATCGGCAGGCCGGCGCCGATCGCGGCGGCCATCGGCTCGTCGATCAGGCCGACGCGGCGGGCCGAGGCGTTGAGGCAGGAATCGTTGATGGCGCGGCGCTCGACGGCGGTGGCGCCCGACGGCACGCAGACGATGACCTTGGGGTTCACGAAGCCCTTGCGGTTATGAACCTTGCGGATGAAGTGCTTGATCATCTCCTCGGCGACTTCGAAGTCGGCGATGACCCCGTCGCGCATGGGACGGATGGCTTCCATGTGGCCCGGGGTGCGGCCCAGCATCTGCTTGGCCTCTATGCCGACGGCGTGGACGATCTTCCGCCCACCGACGTTACGCAGGGCGACCACGGACGGTTCGTTCAGCACGATGCCCTTGCCCTTCATGTAGATCAGGGTGTTGGCGGTGCCGAGGTCGATGGCGATGTCGTTGGAAATCGCGCCGAAAATACTGGAGAACATGGGTCCGGGATACCGTTCATTCGGGCCTTCGAGGGGCGTTAGGCAGTCTCGATCCGCTTCGGCGACGCCCCGGCGACACGCATCCCCACGCGCCGCATCCTGATCGTTATCGCCTGACCGACCTTATGGCTCGTTTGCCCGTGTGCGGGCGGGAATACAAGCCCCATGACGGCCCGCGAAGCCCGCCGCCGCCGCAATCGCCGGCCTCGCCATTCACGATCCCGTCAGCCAAGCTTATTCCTCCGGCGCCCCGGCCGCGCGCTCGCGCCGCCGGACCAGTTCGCGCACGCTGAGCATCAGGCCGAGCCAGACCGCCGCCACGCCCGCCAGGATCAGCGAGGTCCAGACCCCGTCGCCGCTGACCGCCGCGACCACCGCCCCGCCGAAGAAGGCCACCAGGGCGGTCTTGGGCAGGACGCCGAGGGCGCAGCCGAGCAGATAGGCCGGGAAGGAGGCGCGGGTCGCCCCGAAGGCCATGTTGACGACGATGAACGGGGCCGACGGCACGTTGCGGATCATGAAGCTGGCGTAGAAGGCGTTCTTGCCGACGAATCCCTTGAGCCGGCCCATGGTGCGTCCGCCGAACCGGTCCACCATCCGCGCCGCCGGACCGCGTCCGAGCCAGTAGGTCGCGGCCGCCGAGGCCACGGTCGCCGCCCAGCTGTAGAAGAAGCCGAGCGAGGGGCCGAAGGCGACCACGCAGGCGGCGATCAGGATGAACTGCGGCGCGCCGATGAAGGCGGCGGCGATGAACAGGGCCACCGTCGCCGCGAAGGCCCACGGACTGCCGGCGTAGCCCTGCAGCCAGGCCTCGAGGTTCTCCTCGGCCGCCAGCCCCAACTGGCTCTTGCCGATCATCAGCAGGCCGACCGTCGCCCCGAGCAGCAGCGCCGTCGCCAGCAGCGTCCGCCACCGGCGGCCTTCCATGTTGAGGATGAAATCGAGCAGGCGGCGCATGATCCGGCGATTAGCATTCCGTGGAACCGGCGGCGAGTGCGGACGGCTCCGGGTCGGCCCCTCTCCCTCGTGCCGGGGGTGATCCGGTCGGGTCGCCCGGGCGTATGGGAAACGACTCAACCGGAGACGACCATGACCCAAGCCCTCGCCTTCGCTGTGGTGCTCATCATCTTCGGGGTGATCGACACCCTGTGGCTCGGCTCCATGGGCGACCGGATCTATCGGCCGCTGATCGGCGAGGTGCTGGCGGACAAGTTCCGGCTGGCTCCGGCCATCGCCTTCTACGCCCTGTATGCGGCCGGCCTGACGATCTTCGCGGTCCTCCCGGGGCTCAAGACCGGCGACTGGAAGACGGCGCTGATGTGGGGCGCCCTGTTCGGCCTGTTCGCCTACGGCACCTACGACCTGACCAACTACGCCACGCTGAAGACCTGGGGACTGAAGATCACCGTGCTGGACATGACCTGGGGCGTGATCGTCAGCGGCGTGTCGTCGGCGGCGGCCTGCGCCGTGGCGCTGCGCCTGATGAAGGTGTTGAACCTGGCGATCTAGCGCTTCGGCAGGCGCGGGAAGAAGACCGGGGTGCGGGCGGCGTAGCGGGCGAAGGCCTCGGGCCGGCTGCGCTGCATGTGCTGTTCCAGCGGCGGGATACCCGACACCCGGGTCAGCAGCCAGTAGATGTAGACCGGGCCGACCAAGGCCAGCCAGCCCCAGGGGCGGTCGCCGCCAAAATCGATCGCCAGAACCGGCCAGGCGCACCAGCCCAGCCATTCGAAGAAGTAGTTGGGATGCCGCGACCAGGCCCACAGGCCCCGATCCATGACCTGATCCCGGGTCGTCGCGGGATTGGCCCGGAAAGCCGCCAGCTGCCGGTCGGCGACGCCCGCCCCGACCACGCCGGCGACCAGCAGGGCGGCGCCGAGGGCGTCCTGAAGGCCGAGCGGCCCCTCGCGATTGTGGGCCGCGAGCAGAATCGGCAGGACCAGAACCGCCGCCGCGGCGGCCTGCAGTTGCAGGAAGGCGAACAGCCGGGTCTGGAAACCGGCGCCCCAGTCTTCGCGCAGCCGGGCGTAGCGGGCGTCCTCGGGGCCAGAGCGCGACCGGCCGGCGATGTGGGCGCCGAGGCGGACGCCCCAAAGGGCGGCGAGGCCGGCGGCCAGCCACTGACGCGGGTCGGGCGCTCCATCGACCGGATACAGCGCCGCGCCGGCCCCGGCCGCGCACAGGCCGAAGGACCAGAAGACATCGGCCCAGCCGCCCTGCCCCGTCATCCGCTGCACGCCCCACGCCGCCGCCATGACCGCGCAGAGGAACAGGGCGGCGAACCCCCACGGGGCCAGCAGGGCGATCACAGCCGGACGAGCGGCTGCAGCAGGCGGCCGATCCAGCCGTCGAGGCGGATCTGGCCGTCGAGGGCGACGACGCACAGGCAGGGCTCGGCCGAGACGGTGCGGGGCCGGTGGTGCACTTCGCCGTCGGCCTCCTCGAAATCGCCGGGACCGAAGCGGGCCTCGTCGGTCTCATAGGCGCCGGAGATGACGCAGGTCAGTTCGACCCCGGCGTGGGTGTGCACCGGCGTGGTGCGGCCGGAGCCGATCCGGAGCAGGATGACCCGGCAATCGCCGTCGCGGGGCGCGTGTACGTCGCGCACGTGCATGTCCGGTCCGATCCAGCGCCACGGGCCCAGCTCGTAGCGGCGCAGCGGCTCGGGCAGCTCGGTCATGTCGTTGGCCGGTTCGGGCCGCACGGACTCTTCGGGCGCGGACAGGCTGGCCAGCGTCCGCGCCAGCAGGTCGTCGGCGACGGCGGCGGGCTCCAGGCTTTCCAGAACCTCGCCGCCGACCGCCTGCAGGTCGTCGACCCAGCGGGCGGTTTCCGGACGCAGGGCGAGATGGGTCGCCACCACCACGGATTCGGGCGGACTGAGCGTTCCGGCCGCATAGGCCAGCAGGCGTTCCTCGGAGGGTTGAAGGCGGGCGGTCATGACTGTTCCCCGACAGGCTGATCGAGCAGATCCCTGAGCTTGATCATCGCGTTGCGTATCCTCGACTTTACGGTTCCGAGAGGCAGCGCCAGCGACTGCGCCACCTCGGCGTGGGTGAGGTCCTGAAAGAAGGCCATCTGGATGACCTCGATCTGGTCCGGTTTCAGACTGCGCAGGGCGACGCGGACCCGCCCCTCGTCCTGACGGGCCTCGAGTAGATCGTCGGGCCGCTCCGGATCGGGCGAGTCCAGAGTGATCTCGGGGACCGGCAGGGGCCGGCTCTCCCGCCGCAGGGCGTCGATCCGGCGGTTGCGGGCGATGGTGAAGATCCAGGTCGCCGCCCGCGCCCGCGACGGATCGAACAACTCGGCCTTGCGCCAGACCGTCAGCATGGCGTCCTGGGCGAAGTCATCGGCCGCCGCCGGCGCCGCCCCCGACCGCATCAGATAGGCCTTCAGCCGCGGCGCGAAATGGTCGAACAGCGCCGCGAAGGCGTCGCGGTCACGGTCGCGCGCCACCGCCTGGATCAGGCGGTCGTAGTCAGCTTCGCCGCTCACGGCGCCGACGCGCGCAAAGCCGATGTCCGAAACCATTCCATGCATCAGCCCTCATACGCGGGAAATTCCCGGACGGATCATACCTCATCCAGAACCGGATGTTCGACGTAACAGCGACCGTGCCGCCCGTCCGTGGGCAGAGCGGAGTTCGCATGCGCCTCACACCAGTTTCGAACGACGGGCCGTCCGTCGGCTCCCCCCTGCGGATCGCGGTCATCGGATCGGGCATTTCCGGCCTGTCCTGCGCCTGGCTGCTGAACCAGCGGCATGAGGTGGTCCTCTATGAGCGCGCCGACCGTCTCGGCGGCCACACCCATACGGTCACGGCCAACGCGGCCTCGGGGCCTGTCGCTGTGGACACCGGCTTCATCGCCTTCAACGAGGCGACCTATCCCAATCTGATCGCCCTGTTCGACCATCTCGGCGTCGCCAGCCGGGCGACCGACATGTCGTTCTCGGTGTCGCTGGAGGACGGCCGCTTCGAATACGCGGCCCCGGCGCTGTTCGCCCAGCGCCGCAACGTGCTGCGGCCCCGGTTCTGGTCGATGCTGTCGGAGGTGCTGCGGTTCTATCGCGAGGCGCCGGCGGCGCTGGCGGCGCTGGACGATCCGAACCTGTCGCTGGGCGCCTTCCTGCAGCGGGGCCGGTTCAGCGCGGCCTTCCGTGACGACCACCTGCTGCCGATGGCGGCGGCGATCTGGTCGTCCCCAGCCGAGGCCCTGCTGGACTATCCGGCCGCCTCCTTCCTGCGCTTCTGCGACAATCACGGCCTGCTGCAGCTCGCGGGACGGCCGCTGTGGCGCACCGTGATCGACGGCAGCCGGACCTATGTCGACAAGATCGGCGCGGCGCTGGGGTCCGGCGTCCGCCTCGGGCGCGACGTGGTCGAGGTCCGCCGAACCGCGGACGGGGTGGTCGTGGGCGAACGCAACGGGCGGCGCGAGCGTTTCGATCATGTGGTCATCGCGACCCACGCCGATCAGGCCCTGGCCATGCTCGACTCCCCCACAGAAGCCGAACGCCGGACCCTGGGCGCCTTCCGGTACAGCCGCAATCTGGCGGTGCTGCACACCGACCCCGCCCTGATGCCGAAGCGCCGACGCGCCTGGGCCAGCTGGAACTATATCGGCTCCGGGGGCGGACTGTGCGTCAGCTACTGGATGAACCGGCTTCAGGGCCTGCCGGGACAGGATTTGTTCGTGACCCTCAATCCGCCCCGGCCGCCGCGCGCCGACGCCCTGCTGCGCAGCGAACTGTACGAACATCCGATCTTCGACGCCGCGGCGATGCGGGCCCAGGCGTCGCTGTGGGACCTGCAGGGTGAGGGCGGCGTGTGGTTCTGCGGGGCCCATTTCGGGGCCGGCTTCCACGAGGACGGGCTGCAGTCGGGGCTGGCCGTGGCCGAACAGCTGGGCGGCGTCCGCCGGCCGTGGACCGTCGCCGACGAGAGCGGCCGGATCCAGATCGGCGAGCGTGACCGGCGCATGGAGACGGCGGCGTGAGCCAGGCCTCCGCCCTCTATGCCGGCGGGGTGGTGCATCAGCGGCTGCGGCCGCGCCGTCACCGGCTGGAGCGGAGGGTGTTCTGGCTGTTGCTCGACCTGTCCGAGCTGGACGGGCTGGACCGGCGCCTGCGCTGGTTCTCGCGCAATCGCTGGAACCTGTTCGCCTTCTTCGACCGCGATCACGGCGACGGGTCGGACCGTCCGCTGCGGGTCCAGGTCGAGGCGCGGCTAGCCGCCATCGGGGTCGACCTGGAGGGGGGCGCGATCCGGCTGCTGACCATGCCGAGAATGCTGGGCTACGTCTTCAATCCGATCAGCGTCTACTACTGCCACGACGCCGACGGCCGTCTGGCCGCCGTCAGCTACGAGGTCAGCAACACCTTCGGCGAGCGGCATTTCTACGATCTGGCCGTTTCGAGTGACGGCGCGGACGCGCCGTTCCGCCAGAGCTGCGCCAAGGCATTGTATGTGTCCCCCTTCATGGAAATGGAGATGCGGTACCGGTTCCGCGGCCGGACGCCCGGCGACCGGATCGGTCTGGTCATCGGCTGCGACGATGCGAGCGGGCCATTGCTGACCGCGAGCCTTTGGGGGCGCCGACGCCCGCTGGCCGACCTCGCCCTGGCCCGGGCCGCGCTGACCTATCCGGCGATGACGCTGAAGGTCGTCGCCGCCATCCATTGGGAGGCGCTGATCCTGTGGCTGAAGGGCGTACCGGTGACGCTCGGGCGGCGGCCGAAACTGGCGCGGGCGGCGTGACGGCAAAATCCGCCTTGCCGCCGGCGGACTCTCGCCCCTACTCTCCCGCCGGCCGGCTGTCCGGCCCGCCGGAGCCGAGAGATTGTCCCTGTCGACCGTAGTGATTCTGGCGCTGCTCAGCGGAGCGCCCGCGGCCCCCCAGACGCCGCCGATCTTCAACCCCGGCGCGCCCGGCGAGGCGTCGCGGGAGATCACCGCGGCCGAGGCGGTGGCGTTGAGCCGGACCGGCTTCGTTGAGGCCGACGTCCGCTTCATGCAGCACATGATCGTCCACCACGCCCAGGCGGTGGAGATGGTCGCCCTGATGGAGACCCGGGCGGCATCGGAGACGGTGCGGCGGATGGGCGACCGGATCGCGCAGAGCCAGGCGGCCGAGATGGCGCTGATGGAGGAATGGCTGACCGGACGCGGCCTGCCGATCGCGGCGGCGGATCCCCACGCCGGCCATCACGGCCCGGGGCACGGCGCGGCCGACCCGAACCTCCCGCTGATGCCGGGCATGCTGTCGCCGGCGCGGATGGCGGCGCTGGCCGCCGCGACGGGACCGGCGTTCGACCGTCTGTTCCTGGAGGGAATGATCCAGCACCATCAGGGCGCGCTGGGCATGGTCGAAGCGCTGCTGGACGATCCGGAGGCGGCCGAGGATCCGATGCTGTCCGACTTCGCCAGTTCCGTCACCGCCGACCAGTCGGCCGAAATCCTGCGCATGCAGTCCATCCTGTCCGAGCTTTAGATTCATCCATCGAGGGGCGACCATGAACATCCGCAGTCTTCTGTTGGGATCCGCCGCGGCGGCCAGCGTCCTGTTGGGGGCCGCGGCGGTCCAGGCGCAGGCGCAGGCGCCCGCGCCGGGTCAGACGCCGCCGGTCGGATCGGATGTCCGCTCCACCCTGTCTCCCGGCCTGCACGACGCCGGACAGGCCGCGTCGAACCTGACGCTGGAGCATTCGGTCCGGCCCGCGCCGGGCTTTTTCGATCCCGAGGCCATCTTCGCGCCGCCGACCCGCGAGGAGGCGCTGGCCGCGCGGGCCCATGCGGCGGCGGTCGAGGCCGGCACGGCGGAGCCCCTGCCCCGTCCGCGCTACAGCCCGCTGGCCCTGGCCAACAGCGACCTGGCGATGTCGAACGGACGGCTGTTCGTCGGCAATTTCAACGGCTTCAACGCCTATGACGTGAGCGGCGACGGCCCGCCGGAACTGGTGCTGTCGGTGGTCTGCCCCGGCGGCCAGGGCGACGTGTCGGTGCACGGCGACCTGCTGTTCATGTCGGTCGAGCAGAACCGCGCCCGGCTGGACTGCGGGGTCAAGGACGCCGAGGGCGAGGTCAACGCCGAGCGCTTCCGCGGAATCCGCATCTTCGACATCAGCGACCTGCGTGCGCCCCGCCAGATCGCCGCGGTGCAGACCTGCCGGGGTTCGCACACCCACACCCTCGTGCCCCATCCCACGGATGACAACGTCCTCTACATCTACAACTCGGCCACCTCGGGCGTGCGCAAGAGCGACGAGCTGGCCAGCTGCCGGGACGGCGAACCGGGCGAGAACCCCGAGACGGCTCTGTATTCGATCGACGTGATCAAGGTGCCGCTCGACGCGCCGGAGCAGGCCGCCATCGTCAACCGGCCGCGCATCTTCGCCGACCGCGAGACCGGGGCCGTCGCCGGTCTGTGGAAGGGCGGCCGCCTCGGCGTCGCCAGCCAGAACTCCGGCCAGACCAACCACTGCCACGACATCACCGTCTATCCGGAGATCGGCCTTGCGGCGGGAGCCTGCAGCGGCAACGGCATCCTGCTGGACATCTCCGACCCGGAGAATCCGTCACGGGTGTCGGAGCTGTTCGATCCCGACATGGCCTACTGGCACTCGGCCACCTTCAATACGGCCGGCGACAAGGTGCTGTTCACCGACGAATGGGGCGGCGGCACCTCGGCGCGTTGCCGGGCCGAGGATCCGCACACCTGGGGCGCCGACCTGATCGCCGCGATCGAGGACGGCCGACTGGTGGGCAAGAGCTTCTTCAAACTGCCCGCCGCCCAGGCCTCGTCGGAAAACTGCGTCGCCCACAATGGCAATCTGGTGCCGGTGCCCGGCCGCGATCTGATGGTCCAGGCCTGGTATCAGGGCGGCATCTCGATCGTCGACTTCACCGATCCGGCCCGACCGACGGAGATCGCGTATTTCGACCGCGGGCCGATCGATGCGGAACGGCTGAACGTGGGCGGTCACTGGTCGGCCTACTGGTTCAACGGCCGGATCTACGCCAGCGAGATCGCCCGCGGCTTCGACGTGCTGCGGCTGAAGCCCAGCGAGCACCTGTCGGCGGCCGAGATCGCCGTGGCCGAGCGGATGATGCAGGCGGCCATCAATCCGCAGACCCAGACCCGGCCGGTCTGGGAGGATCATCCCGACGTGGCGCAGGCCTATCTGGACCAACTGGAGCGTGCAGCCGCGCTGGAGTCCCGTCTCGCGGGGCAGACCGCGGCCGCCATATCCCGGTGGCGCGAGGGACGCCTCAACCGGTCGCGGGTGTCCGAGCTGTCGCAGGCGCTCGGCGCGATTCCCGAAAACGCTCGCCCGGTCGACGCGGCGCGGCGGAAGGCGCTGGCGGAGATGTTCGCCCGGATCGGACAGGGAGGCTAGGCATGCGCCTTTCCATCCTCGCCGCCGCCCTGATCCTGGGCTGCGCCGCCCCCGCCGCGGCCCAGACGCCCCCTGCCCCGCCCGTCGATACGGCGGCCCCGGCCGACGTGGCGTCGCCGGAAGCCATCGTCACGGCGCTGTACGACGCGATCTCCGGCGATGCGGGCGTCGAGCGGGACTGGGACCGCTTCCGCTCGCTGTTCCATCCCACGGCGCGGCTGATGCCCTCGGGCGTGAATGCCCAGGGCGTGGGCGTGGCCCGCTCGATCACGCCGGAGGAATATATCGAGCGCAGCGGCCCGTTGCTCACGCGCGACGGTTTCCATGAGCGCGAGATCGCCCGCAAGGCCGAGCGGTTCGGGCACATGGTCCACGTCTGGTCGACCTACGACAGCGTGCGCAGCCTGTCGGACCCGGCCCCGTTCATGCGCGGGATCAACAGCATCCAGCTGTTCCACGACGGATCGCGCTGGTGGGTCCTGAGCGTCTACTGGCTGGCTGAAAGCCCGGGCACGCCGATTCCGCCGGACTATCTGCCTCCTGCGGGGTGACGCCGGCGGCGGTCGCCCCGCCGCCATTTGATCGGGACCTATATACGTGCTTGACCCAGACTGATCGGACAACTAGAGTAGCTTCATCGGATTGGAGCGACTCGCGTGATCAAGCCCTTCGAAAATCTCATGCAGCTGTTCCGGGCCTTCCCGGATGAGCAATCCGCCATCGACCATCTGACCGCTATCCGATGGGCGAACGGAAAGTTCTGCCCGCTGTGTGGCAACGCGGACGAGCGTAAGATCGGCACCCTGACCGGCACCAACACCCACAAGTGCTACGCCTGCCGCAAGCGGTTCTCGATCAAGGTCGGCACGATCTTTCAGGACACGAAGCTGCCGCTCCGCACGTGGTTCGCCGCGATCTGGATGATCACGAACCACCCCAAGGGCATTGCCTCGACCACGCTGGCGACCGATCTAGGCATCACACAGAAGTCTGCTTGGTTCGTCCTGCATCGTCTCCGTCATGCCGCACGGACGGCCAGCTTCAACGCGCCGCTGTCCGGCGAAGTCGAGGTCGACGAGACCTTCATGGGCGGCAAGGAAACGAACAAGCCGCAAAGCAAGCGCGTTCGCCACGCTGGCCACGGCGCAGACGGCAAAACCATCGTGGTGGGCCTCAAGCAGCGCGACGGTCACGTGCGCGCCCGAGTCATCGGCAATGTTCGCAGCGGGACCCTCTACCCCATCGTGAAGGAACACGTGGCGAAGGGCTCGACCGTCTACACGGACGAGCATCAGGGCTATAACAACCTTCGCTTTGACTACGACCACCAGCGGGTGAGCCATAAGAATGGCGAATACGTCCGGGGCTCGGCCAGCACGAACGGCATCGAGAGCGTCTGGGCGCTGTTCAAGCGCCAGTACCACGGCATCCATCACTGGATTTCGCCCAAGCACATGAACGCCTATCTGAACGAAATGACGTTTCGCCTGAACCGGCGCGATCTGGACCGGGGCCAGCGCGTCAACGGCCTGCTTTCCCAGATCGAAGGCCCGCTCCCTTACAAGGTTCTGATCGCATGACAGACGACAAGAAATACGACGAAGAGTTCGGCCTGGATATGTCGATGGATGAGGCGCTGACGCGCTTCGCTCAAGTCACAAAAGAGGACCTAGCGAAGGTTGCCGATAGTGGCCTGCCGTCCGTCCCCGATGGCGAGATTGAAGTCCTGCCCTTCAAGAAGGAGGGCCTTCGTCGGGTCTTCCATAACGAAGAGTGGTGGTGGTCGGTCGTTGACATGGTCGGCGCTCTGACCGGAACAGACCGCGCCCGGAAATATTGGTCCGACCTCAAGACCAAGATGGTTGAAAAGGAAGGGTTTTCTGAGTTGTCCGATGAAATCGGACAGCTGCCGCTGCCGGGGGCGGACGGTAAGATGTACCGCACCGACGTTGCGACGACGGAAACTCTATTCCGTATCGTGCAGTCGATTTCCAGCCCTAAGGTGGAGCCCTTCAAGCGGTGGCTCGCGTGGGTTGGCTATGAGCGGATTCAGGAGGCGAACGACCCTGAAATCCTGATCAAACGCGCCATCCTGCATTATCAGGTTGCAGGCCGGTCGGACGACTGGATTGAGAAGCGCATCAGGTCGATTGTCGCCCGGAAGGAACTGACCTCCGAGTGGCAGAAGCGCGGGGTGCAGGAGGGCGTGGAGTACGCGACGCTCACCAACATCATGTCCGAGCGCACGTTCGGGATGCACACGAAAAATCATGCGAAACTGAAGGGCCTGAAAGGCCAAAACCTTCGGGACCACATGACGGACATGGAACTCATCCTGACCATGTTGGCAGAAACATCCACGAAGGAGATCGCCCAGCAGCGGGACGCACAGGGCTTCTATGAGAACCAGCGTGCGGCGTCAGATGGTGGCGGCATCGCGGGGAACGCTCGCAAGCAGATCGAGACGCAGACGGGCCGGAAGGTCGTCTCCAAGCAGAACTTCCTCGGCTCATCGAGCCGCACCGCCGACCCGCAAGCCCTGACCCGCAAATCCGAGGACGAGAAATGATCCTCGCTGCGGCGCTCGCCCTAGCTGGCTTTTGGTCCGGCAACGACCTTCTGGAGACTTGCCGGTTCAACAAGGGTGCCGGGTCCACCTGCACTGCCTACGTCATGGGGGTTGTGGACACGGAAATTAATACGGCCGGGTATCAGAGGCGGTCACAGATTTTCTGCATTCCCGACGGTGCTACGGGAGTGCAGCTGGCCGACGTTGCGGTGCGCTATCTTGAGAGCCACCCCGAGACCCGGCACGCGAGCGCAGCCGGGCTGGTGCAGGCTGCAATGGTGGAGGCCTTCGCATGTGCAGCATGAGGCTAGGTCAAGCAGGTATATAGGTCCCATTTGATCGGTCTTTCGCAACTGCGTAAGGAATGGCCGCCTTCCCGGAGTCGCACCATGTCCAGCCTGCAGTCCGCCGCGCTTCAGTCCGCCGCCTTGGCCCGCGTCAAGCCCTCGGCCACCCTGGCGGTGACCGCCCGGGCGCGCGAGCTGAAGCGCGAAGGACGCGACGTCATCGGTCTGGGCGCCGGGGAGCCGGACTTCGACACCCCCGACAACGTCAAGGAAGCGGCCATCGCCGCGATCCGCCGCGGCGAGACCAAATACACCGACGTCGACGGCCTGCCCGAACTGAAGGCGGCCGTGGCGGCCAAGTTCGCGCGCGAGAACGGGCTCAAATACGAGACCAGCCAGATCCACGTCGCGCCCGGCGGCAAGACGGTGATCTACAACGCCCTGCTGGCGACCCTGTCGCCGGGCGACGAGGTGATCGTGCCGGCGCCCTACTGGGTCAGCTATCCCGACATGGTGCTGCTGGCCGGCGGCGAGCCGGTGTCAGTGACCGGGCACGAGGCCGATGGATTCAAGCTGAAGCCCGAGGCCCTGGAGGCCGCGATCACGCCGCGGACGAAATGGCTGATCCTCAACTCGCCGTCGAACCCGACCGGCGCCGCCTATACCGGTGAGGAGCTGGAGGCGCTGGCCGCCGTGCTGCGCCGCCACCCGCAGGTCTGGGTGATGACCGACGACATGTATGAGCACCTGATCTACGGCGACTTCGACTACAGGACGATCGCCCAGGTGGCGCCGGACCTCTACGAGCGGACGCTGACCGTGAACGGGGTCAGCAAGGCCTACGCCATGACCGGCTGGCGCATCGGCTACGCCGGCGGACCGAAACCGCTGATCGATCTGATGCGCAAGGTGGCGGGGCAGACCACGTCGAATCCGTCGTCGGTCAGCCAGTGGGCCGCGGTCGAGGCGCTCAACGGGCCGCAGGATTTCATCGCCGAGCGGGCGAAACATTTCGAGGCGCGCCGCGACCTGGTGGTGTCGATGCTGAACCAGGCCGTCGGCATCCGCTGCGCCACGCCCGAGGGCGCCTTCTATGTCTATCCGTCGATCGAGGGGCTGATCGGCAAGCGGACCGAGGGCGGCGCCGTGATCGACACCGACGACGCCTTCGCCGCTGAACTGCTGGACGCCGAGGGCGTGGCGGTGGTGCAGGGCTCCGCCTTCGGCCTGAGCCCCTATTTCCGCATCAGCTATGCGACGTCGGAGGATGTGCTGGAGGAAGCCTGCCGGCGCATCCAGCGGTTCTGCGCCAGTCTGCGCTGAGCCAATATGAAGCCGAGTTAATCAGGCTGACGTAGCGCTGAAGCTTCAGCCGGGCGTATAGGGAAACGTCGTTCTCATAACCCTGTTGGACCACCTCCATGCTCCGCCTGACCTGCACCACCGCCCTTGTGGCCGTCTTGGCCCTGTCCGCCGGTCAGGCGCCGGCCCAGAGTCAGCGGACCACCGGCCCGGTCGCCACCTACTGGGTCACCGCCCGGACCACCTCTGGCCTGCCCACCGGCGGCGCCGGGTTCGATCCAATGGCCATGATGTCCGGCGGCGGCGTGCAGAAATCGCTCTCCCTGCAACTCCAGGCCGATCGCACGGCGCCCTCGCCCGACGCCGAACATGAACCGCCGGCCGGCCTGAACACCGGCATCCTGCCGCTGGTCACGCCTGCGGGCCAATCGACTCTGCCGGATTCCGAGCCCATGCCGCCCTCCCGGGGAGACGGCAGGCGTATGCGGATGTTGATCTATCACGGCTGCGGCGAGCCGACAGGTCCGGGCCAGCCTCTGGTGATCGAGATTTCGACCGACAATCCCGCCCAGGGGGCCAGTCAGATGACGGCGCTGATGGAGGCGGTGCGGGTGTCGCCCGAGACGCCCCCTTCGCCCGGGGCGGGCCGCACCTATGGCGAATGGCCGAACAACCGCTCGAGCCGACAGGTACCGGCGAACGGCTCGCTGGTCGGCGATCATCTGGTGCGCGGCAACTACACGCCTGACATCCGCTTCAGCCTCGGCGCCGACCAGGACTTCATGGAGCCGGTCCTGCTGACCGGCGTGGCGGACGGTGGATCGCTGGGCTGGAACGCCGTCGGCGGCGCCCGCGGCTATTTCGCCATGACCATGGGAGCCAACGAGGCCGAAGAGATGGTCGTCTGGACCTCCAGCGACATCCCCGTCTCCTTCGGCCAGGTTCCGGACATTCTCTCGCCGTCCGACCTGGAGCGCCTGATCCGTCAGGGGGTGGTCCTGCCGGCCTCGACCACCCGCTGCCCGATCCCGAACGCCGTGCAAATGGCGGCGCCCCAGTCGATGCTGCGCGTGATCGCGTTCGGCGGCGAGGCCAATTTCAGCAATCCGCCCCGGCCGGCCAACGCGCGCGAGACCTGGAACATCGAGCATGTGGTCAAGGTCCGCTACACCTCCAGCGCCTCGACCATTCTGGGCATGGACATGAGCGACTTCGGCGGCGACGACGAGCGGGATCAGGGTCGCGAAGCGCCTGATTCCCGCCGACCTGCCGCGACCCCGGCCGACGCTCTCCGGGGCGTTCTCGGCGGACTCGTCCGCCGGCGCTAGGCCGCCCGGCTGACCGCGAAGTCGGCCAGCTGCTCCAGCGCATCCCGCCATTCGCCGGCCGGCAGCGGCTTCAACGCCTCCTGGGCGGCGGCGGCGTAGTCCCAGGCGGTGTCGAGGGTGGCGCCGATGGCGCCGGCGCCGACGATCAGCTCGCGGGCGCGGCGGAAGTCGTCGTCGGTGCGCTGACCCTGGTTGATGGTGCGCTCCCAGAAGGCGTCCTCGCGGCCGCGCGTGCGGGCCACGGCGAGCAGCAGGGGCAGGGTCACCTTGCCCTCGTGGAAATCGTCGCCGGCGTTCTTGCCGAGGGTCGCGGCGGCGCCGCCGTAGTCCAGGGCGTCGTCGGCCAACTGGAAGGCGATGCCGAGGTTGAGGCCGTAGGCGCGCAGGGCCTGAACCGCCTTTTC
This sequence comes from Brevundimonas sp., assembly GCF_031082345.1. GTDB lineage: Bacteria > Pseudomonadota > Alphaproteobacteria > Caulobacterales > Caulobacteraceae > Brevundimonas. The sequence goes on from NZ_JAVHLH010000011.1 coordinate 18,989, forward strand.
GTCGGCCCCGGCCCCGACCGCGCCGGCTTCGGCGGCGGCGGCGAACAGTTCGGCGGTCTTGGCCGAGATGATGCGCAGATAGGTGTCCTGGTCGAGGTTCAGGTCGTGGGCGCGGGTCAGTTGCAGCACCTCGCCCTCGGCGATCACGCTGGAGGCGGTGGCGAGGATGCCGAGGGCGCGCATCTGGCCGGTCTCGACCATCAGTTCAAAGGCCCGGGCGAACAGGAAGTCGCCGACCAGCACGCTGGACGGCGCGCCCCAGATCAGGTGGGCGGCGGTCTTGCCGCGGCGCAGATTGGAGCCGTCCACGACGTCATCGTGCAGCAGGGTGGCGGTGTGGATGAACTCGACCGCCGCGGCCAGCTTGCGCGAGGCGTCGATATCATCGGCCGCGCCGGACGCGCGCGCGGCGGCCACGGTCAGCAGCGGCCGCAGCCTCTTGCCGCCCGCGGAGACGAGGTGTTCGGCCAGCAGCGGAATCACCGGCACCTGCGACTGCATGCGTTCGACGATCAGGGCGTCCACGGCCGCCATGTCGCGCTTCGCCAGCCGAACCAGCGGTTCGACGTCTCCCTTGGGGCGGGACTCAGAGACGGTGACAGCGTCCAAGGGAGAACTCATGGCACGGCGCGCGGGGAGGATCACGCCTGAAAATCCAACCGCCGCTTGCAGGGCGGCGACGCCGCGCACAATGGTGATCGGGCCATGAAGGGTCAAGCCGCGTGACCGTCGCATCGTTCCCGCCACAGGGCGGAGATATCGTCGAAAACGCCCTGCTGGGCGGGCGCGTCCGGCTGCGCCAGCCGGCGAAGGGCTATCGCGCCGGCATGGACGCGGCCCTGCTCGCGGCGGCGGCCGGGGCGGAGTCCGGCGAACGGGTGATCGAGGCGGGCTGCGGGGCCGGCGCGGTGCTGATGCAGATGGCGGCCCGGGCGCCGGGCGTTTCCCTGACCGGCGTGGAGCGTGATCCCGCCATGGCGGCGCTGGCGCGGGAGAATGCGGCGCTGAACGGCGCCGGGGCCACGATCCTGGACGGCGACGTGGCGGCGGGGTTCCGCGCCCTGGGGCTGGCGCCGTTCGACCGGGCGGTCAGCAATCCGCCCTTCTTCGACGATCCGGGCGCGCTGCGGGCGCCCGCCCCCGGCAAGCACGGGGCGTGGATGGCCGACGACGGACTGGCGGCGTGGGCGCGCTTCCTGCTCAAGGCGGTGCGCGAGGGCGGCCGGATCGTGGTCATCCACCGCGCCGACCGGCTCCCCGACCTGCTGGCCCTGCTGGGCGAGACGGCCGGATCGCTTTCGGTGCGCCCGGTGCATCCGTTCGCCGATGAGCCGGCCAAGCGGGTGCTGGTGCAGGCGATCAAGACCGGCAAGGCGCCGCTGCGGCTGCTGCCGCCGCTGGTGCTGCACGACCGCTCAGGCGGCAAGCATACGGCCGAGGCGGAAGCGATCCTGCGCGGCGAGGCGGGCCTGTCTTTCTGATCCCCCTCCCCTGCGCTAGACAGCCGCCATGTCCCTGCGCCCGCTGTTCGTCACCCAGGTCTATGAAGCGTCGCTGACGACGGCGCCCGGCTTTGCGGCCTTCAACGAGTCCCTGGCCGAAGCCTGCCGGATGCTGGCGGCCGAAGATCATGCGGGACGGGCCTGGTGCCGCGAGCACGGCTACCGCGGCTACACCTCCTACGGCTCCCTGACCGATCTTCCCCACCGGGCGCCGGAGTTCGAAGAACTCAAGCGTCGCCTCGACAAGCACGCTCAAGCCTATGCAAAGGCGCTGAATTTCGATCTGGCGCGACGGCCCCGCCTGGACAATCTCTGGGTCAACATCCTCAAGCCGGGCGGCGGCCACACCGGCCATATCCATCCGCACGCCTTCCTCAGCGGCACCGTCTATGTCGAGGTGCCGGACGGGGCCTCGGCGCTGAAACTCGAGGACCCGCGCCTGCCGATGATGATGGCCCGGCCGGCGGTGCACGCCGACGCGCCGGAGGCCGAGCGGCCGTTCGTCTATCTGGCCCCGCAGGCGGGCACGGTGCTGATGTGGGAAAGCTGGCTGCGGCACGAGGTGCCGACCAACGCCGCGAAGAGTGAACGAATCTCGGTCAGCTTCAACTACGCCTGACAATTCGGCGCGAGCCTCGCTGTTAGGCCGACGGCAACCAGAGTCCGCTAGTCTGGCCTCATGTTCATGCCTCGCGCCACCGGACTGATATTGCTGTTCTACGGCGTGTTCCACCTCGCCATGGGACTGGGACAGGGCGAATTGCCCTGGCTGATGACGGCCGTCCTGCTCGGAATCGGCAGTGCGGCCCTGCTGCTGTTTCAGCCGTGGAGCCGGAAGGTGGTCTACGCCACGGCCCTGGCGGCGGCGGCTGTCGGCCTGATCAGCCAGGTGAGTACGGCCTCCCAGGCCGGCGTCAACGTTCCCCTGGCCATCGTGATCTGGGCCTTGTGGACCTCGCTCTGGCTCGCCGTCGCCTACGTCGGCGCACGCTACCTGCCCGGCGGCGAGGCGGCGCTGGACACGATCTGAACGACCGGAGTTCCGGCGCCGCTCAGCGCCGCTCGAAGGTTTCTCCCAGAAACACGAGGCTGTCCGCCGTCGCGCCCTCGGCTGCGAACAGGATCACCTGGCCCTGCAGCGGGGCGAGCTCGACCCGGATCGACTCGGGCCGGGTGAACGGTTCGGCCGCCGCCTCCATGACCCCGACCGAGACGACCAGGGCGCCGTCGCGTTCGGCGACGCGAACCGTGCCCATGACCTGGCTTTCGTAGGTCCCGACATAGGCGGGGAGCGGTCGGGCCAGCATCCACGGGCGCGTGGCGCGATCGGCCTGTTGCCCGGCGATCGAGGCGCGGGCCCGGTCGCGGTTAGCGACGAGGCCGGCGAGGGCCGTGTCGTAGGCCGCCTCAAGGTCCGCACGCCCGGCGTGCCAGTCATAGACATAGTTGGCCACCAGATCGGCCAGGCCGCCGGCGACCGCGTCCTCGTTGATCATGACCACCACGCCCAGGCGGCGCTCCGGCAAGAAGGAGACATGGGCGCGGGAGCCGGCGAAATTGCCGAAATGGTGGATCAGGACATCGTCGCCGTAGCGGCCGATCTGCCAGCCCAGGCCGTAGGACTCCCGGACATAGGGTCCGAAGGTCGCGTTGTTCGTCGCTAGCGGACGGTGCGTCGAGGCGACGAGGCCGGCCGGAAAGATGCGGCGCCCGTCGAGGACGCCGTCATTGATCTGAACCTCGAGCCAGCGCGCCATGTCGTCGGCCGTCGAGACCAGGCCGCCGGCCGACTGCATGGTCGAATCGACCTTCTGCAGCGGGCTGCGGACCGGTCCGTCCTGGCCATGGCCGAGGTGACCGGCGGCGACCACGCTTCCGGCCCGGGCCTCGGACACCCAACCCGTGGTGTCGGTCATGCCGATCGGGCGCAGCACCTCGTCCCGGACGAGGACCCGCCAGTCGCGGCCGTCGCGGGCCTCCAGCAGGGTGGTGGCCAGGTTGTAGCCGGCGTTGGAGTAGCGGAACGTTCCGTGCGGGGTGTCGTCGCGGGCCACGGTCGCGGCGACCAGGCGCTGCATCACCTCCGGCGTGTGCTCTCCGGACATGGCGGCGCGGAACGACATGGGAGCGTTGTCCAGTCCGGACCGGTGGCTGAGCAGGTCGGCGAGGCTGACGCTCGCGAACAGATCGGCGGGCGAGCCGGGGGCCGTCGACCAGGCCGCAAGCGGCGCCTCGAGGTCGACCTCGCCGCGCGCGGCCATCGCCGCCACGGCCAGGGCGGTGAACGACTTGGTCGAGGAGGCGATATAGAAGCGGGTGTCGGCGTCGACCGGCGCGCC
>NZ_JAVHLH010000120.1 GCF_031082345.1 Brevundimonas sp.
CGAGGAGATGTTCGCCCCCTTCCTGTCGGTGACGCGCGTCGCCAGCTTCGACGCCGCCGTCGCCGAGGCCAACGCCACCCGCTACGGCCTGTCCGCCGGCCTGGTCAGCGACGACCCGGCCAACTGGGACCGCTTCATCCGCCGCATCCGCGCCGGGGTGGTGAATTTCAACCGCCCGACCACGGGGGCCGCCGGCGACATGCCCTTCGGCGGCCTCGGCGCCAGCGGCAACCACCGCCCGTCGGCCTATTACGCCGCCGACTACTGCGCCTATCCGGTGGCCAGTTTCGAGGCCGGGGCGGTGAAGAATATCGAGAGTGAGATAAAGGGGCTACGGGCGTGAGCTCGCGCGCCGTCGAAGCCAACGCCGACGGTCTGATCGGACCGACCCATTCCTATGCGGGCCTGTCGCCGGGCAACCTCGCCTCCAGCCTGAACAAGGGCGAGGCGTCCAACCCGCGCGCGGCCGTGCTGCAGGGCCTCGACAAGATGAAGCGGCTGGCCGACCTCGGCCTGCCGCAGTTCGTGCTGCCGCCGCACGAGCGGCCTGACATCTCCTTTCTGCGCTCGCTCGGCTTCGCAGGCTCCGATGCGCAGGTGCTGGAGCGGGCGTGGAAGGAGGCGCCGTCGTTCGCCGCCGCCGCCTGTTCGGCCTCGCCCATGTGGGCCGCCAACGCCGCCACGGTGACGCCCAGCGCCGACGCCGCCGACGGTCGGGTCCACTTCACCCCGGCCAACCTCGTCACCAACCTGCACCGCTCGCTGGAGCACGCGCAGACGAAGCGGGCGCTGGACGCCCTGTTCCCCGATCCGGAGCGGTTCGCGGTCCACGACGCCCTGCCCTCCGTCGCCCATCTCGCCGACGAGGGCGCCGCCAACCACGTGCGCCTGTGCGCCGACCACGGCGAGCCCGGCGTCAACCTGCTGGTCTGGGGCCGCGAGGCCTGGGAGCACTGGCAGGGCCAATACCCCGCCCGCCAGACCCGCGAGGCCTCCGAGGCCATCGCCCGCCGCCACGGCGCGTCCGGCGTGGTGCTGGCGCGCCAGTCCAGCGCGGCCATCGCCGGCGGCACCTTCCACAACGACGTGGTCTGCGTCGGCGCGCTGGAGACCCTGTTCTTTCACGACCTCGCCTTCGAGGACACGGCGGCGACCAAGGCCGCCATCCGCGCCGCCGCCGGCGACCGGTTCGAGCCGATCTTCGTCGAGGTCTCCTCCGCCGACCTGCCGCTGGCCGACGCCATCTCCAGCTATCTGTTCAACTCCATGCTGGTGCGGATTCCGGGCGAGGACCGCCTGACCCTGATCTGCCCCACCGAGACCCGCGACAACGCCCGCAGCCACGCCGTGGCCGAGGCCCTCGCCGCCTCCAACGGCCCGATCGGCAAGGTCGAATACGTCGATGTGCGCCAGTCGATGCGCAACGGCGGCGGCCCCGCCTGCCTGCGCCTGCGCGTCGCCCTGACCGAGACCGAGCTGACCGCGACCAACCCGGCCATGCAGATGACCGACGAGCTCCACGCCCGCCTGTCGATCTGGGCCGCCAACTGGTACCGCGACACGCTGACGCCCGCCGACCTCGCCGATCCCGCCCTGCTCGACGAGAGCCGCGGCGCCCTCGACGAGCTGACCTCGATCCTCGAACTGGGCGCCGGCTTCTATCCCTTCCAGCGAGTTGGCGAGTGACCGCCAACCCGTGGCTCGCGGTCGGCGGCGCGCTCAGCGCTGCGGCATCGCTGGCGCACCTGGCCATCATCCTGGGCGGCCCCCGCTGGTACGACGTCTTCGGCGCCGGGCCGCGCATGGTGCGACTGGCCGAGCAGGGCTCTCCGAAGGCCGCCCTCATTACTCTCGGCATCGCCGCCGTGCTGGCGATCTGGGCGGCGTTCGCCTTCTCGGGCGCCGGACTGATCCCGCGCCTGCCCCTGCTCAAACTGGCCTTGCTGGCCATCACGGCTGTCTACGTCGTGCGGGCGGTCGGCTATATCCCGACCCTGATGGTCACGGGGGCGCCGGTCGGGACCTTCGCCTGGGTCAGTTCGGCCATCGTCCTCGTCTACGCCGGGGTCCACGTCCTCGGAACTCTCGAACTATGGCGCAACTGACCCACCGCATCGCCACCGAGGCCGACATTCCCGTCCTCGTCGCCCTGATGGACCGCGCCATCACCGGCCCGCTGGCCGACTTCTTGACGCCAGACCAGATCGCCGCCAGCCGTCGGCTGATGGGCATCGACAGCCAGATCATCGCCGACCGGACCTATGTCATCGTCGAGAGCGATGGCGTGATGGCCGGCTGCGGCGGCTGGAGCGGCCGGATCACCGAATACGGCGGCGACCACACCCCCGGCCGCGAGCCCGCGCCGCTGACGCCCGGCGTCGATGCCGCCCGCATCCGCGCCATGTACACCGCCCCGGAATTCCTGCGCCGGGGCGTCGGCCGGATGATCCTCGGCCTGTGCGAGGACGCCGCCCGCGCCGCCGGCTACGACCGCGCCGAACTGGTCGCCACCCTCGGCGGCGAGCCGCTGTACCGCGCCGCCGGCTATCGCGAGATCGAACGATTCGAGGACGACCGCGGCGGCGCCCCGGTGCCTCTGGTCCGGATGGGCAAGGCCCTCGGACGCTAGCCCCTGAGCCGGGCGAGCGCCTCGGGGAACCGCCGCGACAGCGGGGCCCGCACCTCGCCCAGTTCCACCGTCCAGTCGCCTGAACCGTCCGGCTCCAGTCCCGTGACCCGCGCGCCGTTCACCAGCCACGACCGGTGCGCCCGCACGAAACCATAGGCTTCCAGCTCCACCTCGATGGCGGCCAGGGTGGCGCGCATCAGCGGCCGGCGTCCGTCGGCGAGCCAGAATTCGACGTAGTTGCCCGCCGAGGACACGGCCAGGATCTCCCCCACCGGCGCGCGGATGATGCGGGCCCCGTCGCGGATGTCGAAACTGACTGGATGCAGGGTCGTCCGCTCTGTCCGGCGCAGCCGCCGCAGGATCCAGAACAGGCCCACGAAGGCGGCGTAGCTCAGCAGATCCTTGCGGAACTCGTACAGATAGACCTCGCCGGCGGGGCCCGGCTCATAGGGACCGGCGTCAGCGAGACCATAGATGGCCAGGCGCAGGCTCATCATGCCGACGACGTGAAGGGCGCTCCAGATCGCCGCGACGGCGAGATGCGCGCCGGCGAAGGCGGCCCGGGCGCGCCAGCCGTCGCGAACCATCTCCGGCGGCGCGGCGGCGGTGCTGATCCAGGGCAGCCAGGCCAGAAGCACCACCACAACGGCGCTGGTGCCTTCCCAGACCCAAGGCTCCCAGGCGCTCACATCGGGATGGTCGACCTGAACCGTCAGGGAATTGACCACGGTGACCGCCACGGCGCCCGCGGCGATGGCCAGGGCGCCGATCATCAGGTCCCGGGTCTCGACGTCGCGCAGGCGATCCAGAGCGCCTTCCAGCAGGCCGCCCGTCCCGCGAGGCGCGCCGCCCGTCCCGGAGACGCCGCGCCCATCCCTTGCCGCAGGCCGCCGGTCCCGCCGACCTTGTCCCGACGCGCCGGGCGCCGACGATCGCGAAACGTCGTCGCTCATGGAGTTCCCGCCCGTGTCATCCCTCTCTGTCGCCCCCTCGCCGGACCGCCGCCACGACCTCGACTGGATCCGCGTCGGGGCCTTCCTGCTGCTGATTCTGTATCACGTCGGCATGTTCTACGTGCCGTGGGACTGGCACGTGAAGTCCGGCCACGAGATCGAGGCGCTGGAGCCGATCATGCAGCTGACCAATCCGTGGCGGCTGACCCTGCTGTTCCTGGTCTCGGGGGCGGCCACCCGCTTCCTCGCCGACAGCCTGGCCCGCGACGGCCGTGTCGGCGCGGGCCGGTTGGCCGGATCGCGGACCCTGAGGCTGCTGCCGCCCCTGCTGTTCGCCATGTTCGTGATCGTGCCGCCGCAGAGCTATTACGAGATCGTCGAGGCCGTCGGCCGTCTGGCGCCGCAGGCCGACGCCTACCACAACGCCTTCACCGCCGACTTCTGGACCCGCTACGCCACCGCCTCGGGGAACTGGTGCGGGCCCGACGGCGGCTGCCTCGTCACCCCGACCTGGAACCACATGTGGTTCGTGGCCTATCTGCTGGTCTACAGCCTGATCCTCGCGGGGCTTCTGGCCCTGTCCTCCGGTCGCCTGCGCGCTTTCGGCGGCCTGCTGGAGCGCGGCCTGAAGGGCTGGGGGCTGCTGATCTGGCCCATCGTCTTCCTCGCGGCGGTCCGCTGGGGCCTCGCCTATCGCTTCGAGATCACCCACGATCTGGTCAACGACTGGTACAATCACGCCCTGTCGTTCAGCGCCTTCCTGTTCGGCTTTCTGACGGCCCGGTCCGAGGCCCTGCGCCAGGGCTTCATCCGACTGCGCTGGCCGGCGCTGATCCTCGCCCTCGCCGCCTGGGCGGCCTGGGCCGGCTACGCCTGGGAATACCGGGCCGAGGACGCCATGCCCGCCGACGCCCTGCGCCGGGCCATGCGGATCGTCTATGCGGCGGACCAGTGGGCCTTCATCGCCGCCATCCTGGGTTTCGGCGCGAGACACCTGAACCGCGGCGGGCCGGTGCTGCGCTATCTGACGATCGGGGTCTTCCCCTTCTACATCGTCCACCAGACCGCCATCGTCGTGGTCGGTCACCATCTCGCGAAGCTGCGCCTTCCGCTCGCGGCGGAGGCGGGCATTCTGATCGCGGCGACCTTCGCGGCCTGCTTCCTGGCCTATGAAGTCGCGCGCCGCTCGGGCTGGTCGGGCCTGCTGCTTGGAGTGAAGCCTCAGGCCGCGAAACGCCCGCCCTTGGCCGCATAGGCCTGGGTGCCGCGAGTGAAGACCCGGTCGGACGGCAGGATGGCGTCGATGGCGATGGCCTCGGCGCCCTTCAGCCGCTCGTAGATCGGACCGAAATCCTGCAGCGTCTCCAGCTTCAGCTGCTCGATGTCGTCGATGACGAAATAGACCTGCTGGAAGTCGTCGATCCGGTAGAGGGTGCGCATCACACGCTCGAGGTCGAAACCGAGCCGGTTCGGCGACGGGTCGTCCAGGGCGAAGACGCTCTCGGTCGCCGAGGAGACGATGCCGGCGCCATAGATGCGCAGGCCGCCCTCGTCCTGCATCAGGCCGAACTCGACCGTGTACCAGTACAGCCGGGCGAGGTTCTGCAGCATGCCCAGCGAAGCCGCCCGCTGCCCGCCCTTGCCGTAGGCCTCCATATAGGCGGCGAAGTCGGGGTCGGTCAGCATCGGCACATGGCCGAACACGTCGTGGAAGATGTCCGGCTCCTGCAGATAGTCCAGCTGGTCCGGCTTGCGGATGAACTGGCCCGAGGGGAAGCGGCGGTTGGCCAGATGATCGAAGAACACCTCGTCGGGCACCAGGCCGGGCACGCAGACCACGGTCCAGCCGGTCAGGGCCTGCAGCTTGGGGTTCATGGTCTCGAAATCGGGAATGCCGCCGGTGTTGAGGTCCAGCGCTGTCAGGCCCTTGAGGAAGACGTCGGCGGCCCGCCCGGGCAGGATCTTCATCTGGCGGGCGTAGAGGGTGTCCCAGGTGCGGTGTTCGACGTCCGTATAGGCCGACCAGTCCTGCGGGATGGTCCAGTCCGCGGCCGCGCCCTCGGGCGGCGTTTCGAAGACGTGCTCGAAATCGGACATGAAGGCGCTCCTGCTCAACCCGGACTCTGACGGTCCCTTGCCCCCAATCTAGGCGGGGGGCGGCCGAGGCGCCAGCGTCAGTGGATGGCGTGCGACTTCGGCGCGTACCGTCCCTTGCGGTCCACGGTGAACCAGCGGGTCTCGGCCTCGCGGGCGACGGACGACAGTTCGGGATCGTGCTCCAGCGCGTCCTCGGGCGCATAGGCGACGAAGCCGCCCTCCGCGCCGAGCGCGAGCACCTGGTAGAAGGGCTGGTCCGGCGAGATCTCACCCGTATCTCCGGGCTGGCCCGCGAACACCGGGTCGACGTCGATCACCACGCCCCGAAAGGCGGCCTGGCGGTGGCGGACGATCTGGCCGAGACCAAATTTGGCGACGATTTCATCAGTCATGACGCCAGAGTGCGCCATCCAACCTGAGCGATATGGCCGCCGGTTCGTTCATTTTCCCGTCACATCGCCTTGGCGCGGGTGCGGCTGGGGGTCTAGGTTGCGCGGGACGGGCGCCGTTTCGGACCGCCCACCGTGAAAGTTCGGCCCATGCCGGAGATCGGCGCGCCCACGGGCGCTCCCCGGTCCCAGCGTTCCGGGTCCGGCGGCCAGCGCGCCCGCAGCGGCGCCTCCGACGGGACCGGCGCATCAGGTCGGGAGCCGCCCCTCTACGGGGCGCTCGACCTCGGGACCAACAACTGCCGCCTGCTGATCGCCCGCCCGGCGCGGGACGGTTTCCGCGTGGTCGATTCCTTCAGCCGCATCGTCCGCCTCGGCGAAGGCCTGTCGCGCACCGGGCGTCTCGACGACGCGGCCATGGAGCGGGCCTATGAGGCCCTTGTCCTGTGCGGCGAACGGGTGGCGAAGAAGGGCGTTGAATCGACCCGGCTGATGGCCGTCGCGACTCAGGCCTGCCGCCAGGCCGACAACGGCGCCGCCTTCATCGAGCGGGTCCGGGAGGGCACCGGCCTGCGTCTGCGCATCATTGACCCGGTCGAGGAGGCGCGGCTGTCCGTCGAGGGCTGCCTGAACCTGTTCGATGACGCGGCCGAGGCCGTGCTGGTCGTCGATGTCGGCGGCGGGTCCACGGAACTGAGCTGGCTGAAGCAGACGGGCGCCGGCTTCGTGCTGGAGGGCTGGATGTCGGCGCCGATCGGCGTGGTCACCCTGGCCGAACGCCATCCCGAGCCGCCGCGCGCGACGCCCGAGGGAATCACCGTCTGGTACGAGGCCATGGTCGCCGACATGGGCGAGGCCCTGTCGCGGGCGCCGATCGATCCGGCCCTGCGCGAGGTCTTCGCCGCCGGACGGGCGCACCTGGTCGGCACCTCCGGCGCCATCACCAGCCTCGCCGGCATCCACCTCCGCCTGCGGCGCTATCAGCGCAATCTGGTCGACGGTCTGTGGATGACGCGCGGCGATTGCGAAAAAGCCGCCGAGCGGCTGATGCAGCTGGGGCCGGAAGGGCGCGCCGCCGAATCCTGCATCGGCCCGGACCGCGCCGATCTGGTCCTGGCCGGGGCGGCGATCATGGAGGCGGTGCAGCGCGCCTGGCCGTCGGAGCGCGTCCGGGTCGCCGACCGCGGTCTGCGCGAAGGCCTGCTGCTGCAGAAGATGCGCGAGGAACGCCGGCCCCGGCGACGCCGCCGGCGCCGGTGACCTAGTTCACGACCTGCACCGGCAGGGTCACGTCGCAGACCGAGAAGTCGGCTCCGCGCGCGGTCCGGGCCGCCTCGACCAGCGCCCGGAAGCGCGGCGAGTCGGTCGCCAGCATCTGCACCGCGGGGCGTTCCGCCTCGGGGATGTCGGCGGCCACGCGCATGCGGGTCATCCGGTCCGGCTGGGCCTGGGCCATCATGCCGTTTTCGCCGTCGCCGACCTGGAGGGTCCGGACGACGTCCAGCCCGTCCACGGTCATGCCCCAGATGGTGTAGCGCTTGTCCAGCGCCGGATAGGCCTGCCGCATGATGAAGAACTGGCTGTTGGCGGTGTCGTTGCCGACGTCGCGCGCCATGCCGACGACGCCGGGACAGTAGAGTCCCCAGCCGTGCACCTTGCCGTCGCCGGTCTGGGCGAAGGCCGAGTCGGGCTGGGTCTGGATCGGCAGCGAATGGAAGAAACCCAGCCGCGCGCCGGTCGGCTCGGCCACGGCCGCGAACGGCATGGCCGGATCGCGGCGGAAGGTGAACTCGGCGACCAGGTCGGGATAGGGGCTCTGGCCCTCGCCGTTGCCCAGGGGGTCGCCCGTCTGGGCCATGAACCAGTCGATCACCCGGTGCCACGACACATTGTCGTAGAAGCCCCGCCGGGCCAGCAGCTTGATCCGCTCGACGTGCAGCGGCGCCACCTCCGGAAACAGCTCGACGAGGATGCGGCCCCGCGTCGTGTCGATCACCAGCAGGTTCTCGGCCGGCACGGCGCGCCATTCGGTGGCCGCGATCGTCGTCTCCGGCGTCGGGGCGGGCGGCGGCGGCGGGCCGCCCACGTCCTGGGCCAGGACCGGCGCGGCGAACAGGACGGCGGCGAGCAACGCGGCGGCGGATATCGACTTCATGGCAGCCTCCCCAGTGATTCAGACAGCAAGATCAGCCCCCGACGACCTCGGCCGGCGGCTGGACATCACAAACGGTGAAGGCGGCGCCGCGCTCGGCCCGGACG
>NZ_JAVHLH010000121.1 GCF_031082345.1 Brevundimonas sp.
CGGCGGCGGACCGACCCCGCCCCCTCCCGGCACCCCCGCCGCGGACTGCCCGAGCCGCCGCCGAAGTCGCCTTCGCCGGGCGAGGCGACCTCGGCCGAGCCGCAAGCGGCGAGAGTCAGGGCGCTGGCGGAGATCGCGAGCAGGGTTGTCAGTCGAAGGCCGGTCATCGTTTCCACCGTGTCTGGTCCAAAGGATCATTCGGCAGGACGACCGGACGCGCTGTCCCATCGCGGCGAAACTCGCCCCCTGCCCGGCGCTCTCGTTAGAAGCCGGTTGTGACACCGTGGCCGCCGAACCGTGACGGTTGCGGCGCACCTCTGTGAAGTTGTTTTGGCCATTCGATGAAACACCGTCCCGATACGGCAGGATCGTCACATACCGACGGTAGAGCCACGGGCGACGGGCGTGTCCTGACCGCCCGAAATCGTGTGTGACAGTCCGGGGACTTCGATGACCATCGACACAGGGGCGGCTCTTCTGGCGGCTGCGCTCGGCGGCGCGGGCCTGCTGGCCGGGAGCTTCCTCGGCCTCGTCAGCCTGCGCCTTCCGCGCGGGGAGGGCTTCGTCGGCGGGCGCTCTCGCTGCCGGGGGTGCGACCAGCCGCTGCCCGCATGGCGGCTGATCCCGGTGCTGAGCTACGTCGCCGCGAGGGGCCGGTGCGCCGGCTGCGGAGCCGCCATTCCGATCCGCTACCCGGCGATGGAGTTCGCCTGCGCGGCCATAGGCGTCTGCGCGGCCCTGACCCAGCCGTCGATCGCCGCCGCCGTGCTGACGGCCCTGCTGGGCTGGCAGCTGCTGCTGATTGCGGTGGTCGACGGCGAGCATTTCTGGCTGCCCGACGCGCTAACCCTCCCGCTGCTCGGGACCGGGCTCCTCGCGACCGTGACTCTCGACCGGCTCACGCCGGTCGATTCGCTCGCGGGCGCGGCGGTCGGGTTCGGCGGCCTCTGGCTGGTCGCCCGCGCCTACCGCCGAGTCCGGGGTCGCGACGGTCTGGGCGGCGGAGACCCTGTCCTGCTGGCGGCGGGCGGCGCATGGACCGGCTGGATCGGCCTGCCCAGCGTCCTGCTCTGGGCCGCCCTGGGCGGGCTGAGCGTGGTCGCGGCGCGGCTCCTGACCGGAAGCAGGGTGTCCGGCTCGGACCGCCTGCCGTTCGGCGTCTTTCTGGCGCTCGGCGTCTGGCTGACCTGGCTTCTGGGCCCGCTGGGCCTCGCTCGCTGAGCCGCGCCGGCGCCAGCAAACCTTCCCCGAAACGACACAAATCTGAGTTGCGGCTGCGCTAGTTCCGAAGCTCGGGGACCCCGCGACATATGACCACCAGGCGCAAATCCGACGGAGCGGCCGAGGCCCGGAACAACCGGCTGCTGGGCCAGCGCATCGCGCTCGCCCGCTCCGCCCGGGGACTGACCCTGGCCGAACTGGCCGCGGCCATCGGCGGCGGGCATCAGTTGATCCAGCGCTACGAGACCGGCGAAATGGCCGTTCCCTTCGGCCGGCTGGTGCAGATCGCCCAGGCGCTGGAAATGCCGTTGTCGGCCCTGATCGGCGACGCCTTCGACGATGGCTCTATCGAAGATCCGGAAACGCGGATCGTGCTTCAGATCGCCCGCATGACCGGACGGCTTCCCCCGGCGAAGCGGGCCGTGCTGGTCGCCCTGGCGCGGGAACTGGGCCGACCCTAGGGACGCTGCGGCGCGGGTTCAGCACGCATCCTTCGGCGGGGCGGTCTCGGGGAAGTAGCGGCGGCCGAGCCACAGCGCCACGGAGACGAGCAGGATCAGGACCGGCACCTCGACCAGCGGGCCGATCACGGCCGCGAAGGCGACCGGCGAGGCCAGACCGAAGGCGGCGATGGCGACGGCGATGGCCAGTTCGAAATTGTTGGACGCGGCGGTGAAGGCCAGCGCCGTTGTGCGCGGATAGTCGGCCTGGATCAGCCGCCCCATCAGGAAGCTGACCACGAACATGACCAGGAAGTAGATCGTCAGCGGCAGCGCGATCCGCAGGGCGTCGAGCGGCAGGGCCACCACCTCCCCGCCCTTGAGGCTGAACATGGCCACGATGGTGAACAGCAGGGCCACGAGGGTGACCGGCCCGATCCGCGGCAGGAAGGCGCGCTCGTACCAGTCGGCGCCCTTGCGCCGGATCAGCGTGCGCCGGGTCAGGAAGCCGGCGAGGAACGGCAGGCCGAGATAGATCAGCACGGCGCCGGCGATGGTCCAGAAGCTGACGTCGACCACGCTGCTCTCGAGGCCGAACAGCGGCGGCAGGACCGAGAGGAAGACCCACGCATAGAGACTGAAGAACAGGATCTGGAAGATCGAGTTGAAGGCCACCAGCCCGGCGACGTACTGGTTGTCGCCGCGGGCGAGCTGGTTCCAGACCAGCACCATGGCGATGCAGCGGGCCAGACCGATCAGGATGACGCCGGTCATGTATTCCGGCTGGTCGCGCAGGAAGACCGCCGCCAGGGCGAACATCAGCACCGGGCCGAGCACCCAGTTCTGGATCAGCGACAGCGCCAGCACCCGCTTGTCGGCGAACACCCGATGCAGCTCTTCGTAACGCACCCTGGCCAGGGGCGGGTACATCATCAGGATCAGGCCGACGGCGATCGGGATGTTGGTGCTGCCGACCGAGAGGCTGTCCATCCACGCCGGCAGACCGGGCACCACCGTGCCGAGCAGCACGCCCAGCGCCATCGCCGCGAAAATCCACAGCGTCAGCCAGCGGTCGAGGAACGAGAGGCGCCGCGGCCCGCCCGTTTTGGAAATCGGAGTGTCGATCATCGGCGGCCCCTCGCCTCAGCAAGCCAGATCGGTCAGGAGCGGACCGCACAGTTCCGACCGGCCCTGGCAGCAGTCCTTCAGCAGGAACAGGACCAGCCCCCGCACCCGCTCGAGGTCGGCGCGATAGACGATGGACCGGCTGCGCCGCTCGGAGGAAATGAGCCCGGCCCGCGACAGCACGCCCAGGTGGGCAGACACGGTGTTGGCGGGCGCCGCCAGCGCCTTCGCGATCTCCCCGGCCGGAAGCCCCCCGGGTTCATGCCGGACCAGCAGACGGAAAGCCTCCAGCCGGGTCGGCTGGGCGAGGGCGGCCAGCGCCCGGATACCGTCTTCTGATTCCATATTTCCAGAATAACGGAATATTCCGGCGCGACAAGTCCTCCCGCCCGTCCCCCGTGGCTTTGGCGAAGGGGAATTTCCAGCCCGATGCGGAGCCCGACACCTCTCCGCCCCAAGCCTGTCGGCGAATTAATCCACCTGTCCGGGTTGTAACTGGAGCCCTCAACCGGCTGCAGGCACCGTCCGCGCAATTGGGAGAGGGACGATGACGAAAACGATCTGGCTGGCTGGCGCAGCCCTGTCCGTGATGGCGTTCCCCGCCCTGGCCCAGACCACGCCGGTCCAGTCGCCGACCCCCGAAAGCGCCGCCCAGCAGGGCGTGCTGGTGTTCGAGCCGGCCTTCTTCGCCGACTCCCGGCCCGATACGGCGCTGGACATGATCGCCCGCCTGCCCGGCTTCGGCCTCAACACCGGCAACAGCGGCACGCGCGGCTTCGCCGGCGCGGCGGGCAATGTGCTGATCGACGGCGACCGGCCTTCGTCCAAGAGCGACAGCCTCGACCAGGTGCTGCGCCGCATCTCCGCCGACAGCGTCGAACGCATCGAACTGATCCGCGGCGGCGCGCCGGGGATCGACATGCAGGGCCAGTCGGTCGTCGCCAACGTCGTCCTGCGCCGCACCGTCACCGTCGAGAGGGTGCTGGAGTTCAACACCTACATGTATCCGGACGGCTACCTCGGGCCGATCCTCGCCGGCCAGTACTCGCGCCGCGAGGGCGACAACTCGATCGAGGGCTCGATCAGCGCCACCACCGACCGGACCGACGGCACCGGCGACGGCTTCCGCCGCCGCTACGACCCTTCGGGCGCCCTGATCCAGGACGCCGACCTGGTGTTGTGGGACCGCTTCCGCAACGTCCGCGCCACCGGCGCCGTCCAGCGTCCGTTCGCCGGCGGCAAGCTGCGCGTCAACGGGTTGTTGGGCTGGTTCGGCAGCAACCGGTCGCAGGATGTGCTGATCCGGTCGGGCCCCGGCATCGACAACTTCACCGACGAGGAGTCGGACTCCGTCAACGGCGAGTTCGGCGTCAACTGGACCCGCGACCTGTCGCCCCGCCTCGGCCTCGAACTGGTCGGCCTGCAACGCTACGGAGCCGAGGACTATGTCGGCGTCTCGGCCAGCGGACCGAACTCATCGACCTTCTCCGCCGACGCCAGCCGGGGCGAGTCTATCGGCCGCGCCGTCCTCCGCTTCCGTCCCAACGACCGCTGGGCCTTCGAGGGCGGCGGCGAGATCGCCTACAACTTCCTCGACAGCGCCACCGCCTTCGAGGAGAACGGCGTCGCCATCCCGCTGCCGTCGTCCTCGGTCAAGGTCGAGGAACTGCGCGGCGAGGCCTTCGGTCAGGCCACCTGGCGTCCCAGCCCGAAACTCACCATCGAGGCCGGTCTCCGGGTCGAGGTTTCCGAGATCAGCCAGTCCGGCGACAGCGATCAGAGCAAGTCCTTCGTCTATCCCAAGCCCCGCTTCCAGCTGACCTGGACCCCATGGACGGGCCACCAGTTCCGCTTCCGCGCCGAACGCCAGGTAGGCCAGCTGGACTTCGGCGACTTCGTCGCCTCGGCCGACATCGACATCGGCCAGGTCGAGGGCGGCAACCCGGATCTCGAGCCCGACAAGACCACCCTGCTGGAAGCCGTCTACGAGCGCCGCTTCTGGGGCGAGGGCGTGTTCGAGGTCTCGATGCAGCATGGCGAGGTCGAGGACGTCATCGACATCATTCCCCTGGTCGGCGGCTTCGACGGCGTCGGCAATGTCGGCGACGGATCGTTCGACCAGTTCCAGATCCGCCTGACCCTGCCCATGGACAAGCTGGGCGTTCCCAATGCGCGCCTTCAGGCCCGTGGCAGCTGGGTCGACACCGAGGTCGTCGACCCCCTGACCGGCGAGAGCCGCCGCTTCCAGGGCAACCAGGCCTTCGGCTGCGGGATCAATTTCAACCACGACCTGCAGGGCGGGAAGTATTCCTACGGCTTCGACCACGGCTGCAACGTGGACAAGGGCCGCCTCTTCCGGGTGCGCGAGGTGCGCGCCCTCTATTTCGAGCCGTTCGTGACCCTGTACGGCCAGTGGAAGCCGTCTTCCGACACCACCATTCGGCTGGATGTCGGCAACGCCACGGATCGTGAGAGCGGCTACGACCGCGACATCTACGCCGGCCCGCGCGACGTCGCCCCGGTGGCCTTCCGCGAGGTCCGCCGCACGAAGATGAGCCCGTGGCTGTTCCTGCAGATAAGGAAGACCTTCTGAAGAAGGCGAGCCCAAACCCCCGAAACTGACGGCGCGCCCAGCCCGACGCGCCAAAAAGGGCGGAGCCGCGAGGCCCCGCCCTTCCTGTATTCAGCCTTCGGTCGGCGATCAGCCGGCCGTGCTGGCTCCCGGCCGGGCGACGTTGCCGTCCTCCTGGCCGCGGTCGGTCAGCGTCGGCCCGGGATGGTTGTCCGGGTCGTTGGCGCCGTGCGACCAGCCCTTGATCAGGAAGCTGATCAGGATGAAGCCGACGCCGATTCCGACGCCCCACCAGCCCAGCTTGCCGAAGCCGTCGAGCGAGGTGGCGAGCGCGCCCTGCGGATCCAGAACCTGGCCGCCGACGGTCTCGGTGCCCATCAGGCCGGCGATACGACCGCCGACGAACTGGGCGATCGAGCTGGCCAGGAACCACACGGCCATCATGAAGCTGACCACGGAGGGCAGCGACAGCTTGGTGATCTCCGACAGGCCCACCGGTGACAGGAACAGCTCACCTGTCGTGTGCAGCATGTACAGGAGGGCCAGAATGATCAGCGGCATCTGGAAGGCGCTGTTGACCATGCCGGACCCGGCCGCCCAGACAACGACCAGGAAGCCGAGGCCGACCTGGAGCAGACCGAGGCCGAACTTCATCGTCGGGTTCGGATCCATCTTCCTGCTGGCCAGCCAGGCCCACATCGCCGCGAAGATCGGGGCGAAGATCAGGATGAAGCCGGCGTTGAACGACTGAACCTGCGCCGCCGTGATGGTGGCGTCGATCCAGAAGCCCGAGGGCGTGATGCCCGCCTCCGCCAGCTGGGCCGGCGTGCCGATGGTGATTCCGAGGAACTGCATCGCCACGGGGGTGATGGTCAGGTCTACGTTGCGGTCGGCGAACAGGTTCAGCGAGGTGCCGGCCTGTTCGAACAGGGTGAAGAACACCACCGCGCCGAAGATCAGGACCACCGCCAGCATCATCCGCTGGCGCTGCACCCAGGTCTTGCAGACGAAGGCGATGATCCAGGCGATCAGGGCCAGCGAGAGCAGCGTCGAGATGCTCAGCACCGTGCCGACCAGGGCGTTGCGCTGAACCATGAACCAGACGATGCCGACGCCGAGGATGGCCGAGATGTAGATCAGCCATTCGCGGTTGATCGGTCCCAGCAGCGGCCGTTTGATCAGCTCGGGGTTCGGCGGTTCGCCATTGCCCTGCAGCAGCGGCTTGCCGAGCACGAAGACCACGAGGCCGAGCGCCATGCCGACGCCGGCGAGGCCGAAGCCGGCCCACCAGCCCACGGTCTGGCCGAGGAGTCCGCACAGCACCGCGGCCCAGAAGGCCCCGAGGTTGATGCCGTAGTAGTACAGGGTGAAGCCGGAATCCCGGCGCGGATCGCCCTGCTGATACAGCTGGCCCACGATCGTGGAGATGTTCGGCTTCAGGAAGCCGACCCCCATGATGATCAGCGAGATGGCCAGGTAGAAGACGTTGACGCCGTTCTGGTCGACGGTCTGCTCCAGCTCATAGGAGCCCTCGGCCAGAACCTGCGGCAGGCTGGCGTCGGCGGGCAGATCCGTCAGCGCCAGGCCTCCGCCCTCGGCGGGCGTGAAGTCGTAGCGTTGACCGTCGATCATGATGCCGACTTCGCGGGCCGCCCCGCGGCCTTCGCTGACGACCTCGTACTGGGCGCCGGCGTAGGTCAGGGTCTCGGTCGCGGGACTGCCCTCGAAGGCCATCATGCCGTGGCCGGCGACCAGCAGCACGGCCCCGAAGGCGATGGCCTTGCGGGTGCCGATGTAGCGGTCGGCCATGATGCCGCCGAGCAGGGGCAGCAGATAGACCAGCGAGGTGTAGGAGCCGTAGGTGGCGCTCGCCGCGGCGTCGTCGAACAGGAAATGCTGGGTCAGGAAGAAGATCAGGATGCCGCGCATCCCGTAGTAGGAAAACCGTTCCCACATCTCGGCGAAGAACAGGATGATCAGCCCTTTCGGGTGATGCTTCAGGATCTGCATCAGGACGGGCACACCCGTCAGCAAGGTGATGACCAGACCGGCGATGATCACGATATTCATGCGGTTTTTTCCCTCGCTCGCCGGACCTGCGGTCCGGTCGGCGCCATGAAGGCGCTCCCTCCATCCGTTCTACTCAACGGCCTACTCCCGAATTTGCTGCGCCCCACCTGACGCGCGAAGGCGCATAAGCAGCACGGCCAGCAAGACCGGACAAGAGTTAAGGGTAAATTGGCCGCCGGCGTCGCCCTCATAGGCACTTGAGTTGCGGCCGCGACTGGCGGACCCTGTGGCCATGAACCAAGCCATCCGACTGCCCCTGCTCGCCGCCGCCCTCGCCCTGTTCGCCGCGCCCGCCGCGGCCCAGGAGTCGTCCCGGGAACCCGCCCGCTGGTCCTTCGCCATCCACGGCGGCGCCGGCGTCATCGAGCGTGACAGCCTGACCCCCGAACAGGACGCCGCCTATCGCGCCGCCCTGCACCGCGCGCTCGCCGCCGGCTCGGCCGTCCTCGCCGACGGCGGCTCCGCCCTCGACGCCATCCAGGCCGCGATCCAGATTATGGAGGACGATCCCCTGTTCAACGCCGGACGCGGGGCGGTCTTCACCGCCGCCGGCCGCAACGAGCTCGATTCGGCGATCATGAACGGCGCCGACCGCACCGCCGGGGCCGTCGCCGGCCTGACCACCACCCGCCACCCCATCGCCGCCGCCCGCGCCGTGATGGAACAGTCGCCCCATGTCATGCTGATCGGCGAGGGCGCGGATGCGTTCGCCGCCTCGGTCGGGCTGGAGCAGGTCGACCCGGCCTTCTTCTTCACCGAGTGCCGTTGGCGGGGGCTGGAAAGCGCCCTGCGGAGCCAGACCCTGCCGATTCCGGCCCGTCCCGAGGGCGCGCCGGGCCCGCAGGCCGCCGCCGACCTTCCCGCCCCGCCGTTGAACGAGCG
>NZ_JAVHLH010000122.1 GCF_031082345.1 Brevundimonas sp.
GGGCACCGTCGCCCCGGCCAAGGTCTTCGTCATGGGGGCGGGGGTGGCCGGGCTGCAGGCAGTGGCCACGGCGCGGCGGCTGGGGGCGGTGGTCACGGCCACCGACGTGCGCCCGGCCTCGAAGGAACAGGTCGAGAGCCTCGGGGCCAAGTTCGTCGCGGTCGAGGACGAGGAGTTCAAGGCCGCCGAGACCGCCGCCGGCTACGCCAAGCCGATGTCGGCGGAATATCAGGCCAAGCAGGCCGAGCTGACCGCCAGCCACATCGTCAAACAGGACATCGTCATCACCACCGCCCTGATCCCCGGCCGCCCGGCGCCGCGGCTGGTCACGGCGGCGCATGTGGCCTCGATGAAGCCCGGTTCGGTGCTGGTCGATCTCGCCATCGACAACGGCGGCAACGTCGAGGGGGCGAAGGCGGGGGAGGTGGTGACCACCGGCAACGGCGTGCAGATCGTCGGCTGGACCAATATGGCGGGCCGCATCCCGGCGGACGCCTCGGCCCTGTATGCGCGCAACCTGAGCGCCTTCGTCGGGCTGATGGTGGCGGACGGGGCGCTGGCGGTCGATCTGGAGGACGAGATCCTCAAGGCGGCGGCGGTGACGCACGGCGGGGCCGTGGTGCATGAGGGGGTGAGGGGATGACAGCGCTGATCAAGCGCATCCTGATCGGTGTCGCCTGGGCCCTGATAGGTCTCGGTCCGCTCCTCGGACTGTGGATGGCTTTCGATATTCTTTCAGGCTCGCATCAACTGATGGGCGGTCCGACCTTCATTCTGCGCCAGTGGATGACCTTGCTGATGTCCATGCTGGGGCCCGTTGCGCAGGGCGCCGTGCTGTTGCTGGCCGTGGGGATTTACGGGCGCTTGGTGGAGAACCGCGCATAATGGAACACGTCGCCGTAGACCCCACCGTCTTCCGTCTCGCCATCTTCGTGTTGGCGATCTTCGTCGGCTATTACGTCGTCTGGTCGGTCACGCCCGCGCTGCACACGCCGCTGATGGCGGTGACCAACGCCATTTCGTCGGTGATCGTGGTCGGCGGGCTGATCGCGGCGGCGGCGGCCAGCGGCGATGGCTGGATCGCCAAGGGCGCCGGCGTCGCGGCCGTGACCCTGGCCAGCGTCAACATCTTCGGCGGCTTCATGGTCACCCGGCGCATGCTGGCCATGTACCGCAAAAAGGAGCGGCCGCCCGCGCCCGCCAAAGCCCCCGAGGCCGGATGAGTTTCGATATCCAGACCTTCGCGGTCGGCGCGTCCTGGGTCGCCACGGCGATCGGGGGCGGGCTTTGGCTGTGGAGTTGGCTGGGCGAGAAGGACGCCATCCGCAAGCTGCGGTTTCTGGACTGCGGGGTGGTGCTGCTGTTTGCGTCGATCCTGCTGCGGATCGTGGCGCAGGAAAGACAGATGAGCATCTGGGACTGGGCCGTGGTGTTCGTCGGCCCGCTGTTCATCGCCGCCGCCCTGTGGCGGCTGGCGCGGACGGCCGGTGCGCCGCCTGTAGGGAAATGAGCGCGACGATGAGGGGGATCTGACCACATGAACGCATCGATCGCGGCCCTGGCCTATCTGGTCTCCGGCGTCCTGTTCATCCTCAGCCTGCGCGGGCTGTCGAGCCCCGAGACGAGCCGGCGCGGCAACACCCTGGGCATGGTCGGCATGGCCCTGGCCGTGGCGGTGACCCTGGCCACCCTGTGGTCGACCGGGACGCTGGACCCGCTGACCCTGGCGCTGATCGGCGGCGGGGTGGTGGTCGGCGGCGGGCTCGGCGCCCTGATCGCGGCGCGGGTGCAGATGACCCAGATGCCCCAGCTGGTCGCCGCCTTCCACAGCCTCGTCGGTATGGCCGCGTGTCTGGTGGCCGTGGGCGCGGTCTATGCGCCCGAGAGCTTCGGCATCGCCACGGCGACCGGCGGCATCAAGACCCTGTCGATCATCGAGCTGAGCCTCGGCGTCGCCATCGGGGCCGTGACCTTCACCGGCTCGGTGATCGCCTTCGCCAAGCTGAACGGAAACATGAGCGGGGCGCCGATCCTGCTGCCGGCGCGGCACCTGATCAACATCGGCCTGGCGCTCGGCCTCGTCCTGCTGATCGGGGTGATGATCGGTTCCGGCGGGACGGCGACCTGGGCCTTCTGGGGCGTGTTCCTGATCGCCCTGATCCTCGGCGCCACCCTGATCATCCCCATCGGCGGGGCCGACATGCCGGTGGTGGTGTCGATGCTCAACTCCTACTCGGGCTGGGCCGCGGCGGCGCTGGGCTTCACGCTCGAGAACATCGCCCTGATCATCACCGGGGCCCTGGTCGGCAGCTCGGGCGCGATCCTCAGCTACATCATGTGCAAGGGCATGAACCGCAGCTTCATCAGCGTGATCCTCGGCGGCTTCGGCGGCGGTGACGCGGCGGCCGGCGCCGGCGGCGCGGCCGAGACCCGTCCCGTCAAACAGGGCTCGGCCGAGGATGCGGCCTTCATCATGAAGAACGCCTCCAAGGTCATCATCGTCCCCGGCTACGGCATGGCCGTGGCCCAGGCCCAGCACGCCCTGCGCGAGATGGCCGACAAGCTGAAGGAGGAGGGGGTCGAGGTGAAATACGCCATCCACCCCGTCGCCGGGCGGATGCCGGGCCATATGAACGTGCTGCTGGCCGAGGCCAATGTGCCCTATGACGAGGTGTTCGAGCTGGAGGACATCAACAGCGAGTTCTCGAGCTGCGACGTGGCCTTCGTCATCGGCGCCAACGACGTCACCAACCCGGCCGCCAAGACCGACCCGCAGAGCCCGATCTACGGCATGCCGGTGCTGGACGTGGAGAAGGCCGGGACCGTGCTCTTCATCAAGCGCGGCATGGGCAGCGGCTATGCGGGCGTCGAGAACGAGCTGTTCTTCCGCGACAACACCATGATGCTGTTCGCCGACGCCAAGAAGATGGTCGAGGGGATCGTGAAGGCGCTCTAGCCCGGCGCGACGAACTGGAAAGCGTGATCATGGCCGCCGAACAGAAAACCAAACCCACCGCCGCCTCCGCGGCCGACTTCATCGCCGCCGTCGAGGATCCGAAGCGGCGCGCTGACGCCGAGGCGGCCTGCGCCCTGCTGGCCGAGGCGACGGGCGAGCCTCCGGTTATGTGGGGGCCGTCGATCGTCGGCTTCGGGGCCTACCACTACCGCTACGCCAGCGGGCACGAGGGCGACGCGCCGCTGGTCGGCTTTTCGCCGCGCAAGGCCAATCTGGTCTTCTACCTGTCCGGCTGCGACGAGGGCCGGGACGATCTGCTGGCCCGGCTGGGCAAGCACAAGGCCGGCAAGGGCTGCGTCTACGTCAACCGGCTGTCGGACGTCGATCCGGCCGTGCTGAAGGAGATGGCGGCCTCGTCGGCGGAACGGCTGCGCGCGCGCTACCCGGTCTGACGACCGTAGGCGTCGAAGAACGGCTTGAGCTGGGTCTCGTAGCGTTTCCACGCCGCCTTGGACGAGGCGTACATCGGCTTGCGGACCTGGGCGAAGCTGGCGGTGGTGACGGCCCGTTCGGTCTTGTGGAAGTCGCGGACGCCGTCCTCCCACTCCAGACCGGCGTGCTCGATGATGCGTCGCATCCAGGTCTCTGGATCGTCGACCAGCGCCTCGTAGGGCACGGTCAGCAGGCTGTCGCCCAGCACCGCCGACCAGTGGGCGTGCAGCCGGTCCTCGCCCTTGAAATAGGCCGCGATGTCGGTCAGCGAGCGGGTCCAGTCGACGCCCTTGGCGAAGCGGGTGCGGTAGCAGGACCAGGCGATCCCTGCCGGGTCGCGGCGCAGCCAGATCAGCTTCGCCTTCGGCAGTACCTGATGGATCAGGCCGAGGTAGCGCGTCTGGTTCAGGGTCTTGTCGACCACCCGCCCGGTCTTGCCGAAGCGTTCGTCGACCAGATGCAGATAGGCCCGGGCGACGCGGTTGGGCAGGGTCGCGGCGTCCGGCCGATCGAACGAGGCGCGGACCTCGTCCGGGGTATAGCCCTTGATGGCCATGGCGGCGGGGCGGAACAGATTGGCTTCGGCGCCGTCGACGACCTGCGAATGGCTGACCAGGATCTGTTCGACCAGGGTGGTGCCGGAACGCGGCAGGCCCAGGACGAAGATCGGTCGATCGCTGTCGACCGTGCTCTTCGGCAGGCTGTCCATGAAGGCCTGATCCCAGCCGTTGACCACGGCGTCCACGAAGGCGTCGGCATGGTCGGCGTTGAAGGTGCTGTCGAGCTTCTGCAGCTTCGCCGCCTCGTCGAAACAGGCGAAGGCGCGATCGGTCTGGCCGGCGTCATCCAGCGCCTTGCCCAGGGCGTAGAGCATGACCACGCGGCTCTGGCGCGTGGCCTCCGAGGTCCCGATCCGCTCAAGCATTGCCTCCATCTGCGCGATGTCGGGATCGTCGGGGGTGAATTTCTTGATGTCGGCCAGCACGTGCCAGGCGTTCTCGGCGCCGAGATGCACGGTCGGCAAGGCGATGATCCGGCGCAGGTTGGCGATGGCGGCGTCGTGGTCGCCCAGCTGGACCTGGCAGGTGGCGAGGAAGTGCAGGGCGGTCGGATCGTTGGGCCGCTCGCGGGCGAGCGCGGCGCCCTCGCGCAGGGCGTCCTGGGTGCGGCCGCTCTGGATCAGCAACTGGGCGTAGGCGAGCCGCGCCTCGGGGGTCGGCGTCGCGGCGACGTGCTTGCGCGCCGCCGCCAGCGCCAGGGTGATCTCGCCGAGGGTTGCGGCCAGCCGCGACACCGACGCCCAGCGCGCGCCCAGCGGCGGATCGACCTGAACCGCCTTGGCCAGCAGATAGGCGGCGTCGTCGCGCTCGCGCGACTGAAATGCGGCCAGCGCGCCATTGACCAGCTGCGCTCCATCCACCGTCTGCGTCGTCATGGTCCAGTCGTCCTCCCGCGGCAGGAGGAGGGCTAGCCGCCCGGAGGCGTCGCTGCAAGCCGGAGGACGGGGTTCAGGCGGCGATGCGGAAGTCTTCGGCCGGGTCGAAGGCCGGGCGGGCCTCGTCCCACAGGGCGTCCTCGTCGGCGTAGCGGGCGGACAGGCGGGCGTCGATCACGTCGATGACCTGTTCCTCCAGCCGGTCCCAGATGACGGCGAGGTCGCCGCAGCCGTCGGCCTCGCACGGGACGATCAGATAGCGGGAGGCGGCGACGGAGGCGTTGGGGGCGAAACGGCGGGCCATGGGGGAGCTCCTGGGGCGGTGAGTGGGTCGATGGTTCGACTATGAAGCAGCGTTGCGTCAAAATCGGACGTATGCTCTTCTCCGGCGCATGAGACACGACAAGGCGGCCCTGGTTCTCGACCTCGCCCGGCGCATGGCGGCCAGCGCCGAGGGGGTGACCCTGGGCGAGATCGAGCGCGATCTGGACGTGGGTCGGCGCACGGCCGAGCGGCTGCGCGACGCGGTCATCGGCCTGTTCCCGCAGACTGAGGAAGTGTCGGACCCGCCGAACAAGCGCTGGCGCATCCGCGGCGGCCTGTCGGCCTTCGAGCAGGCCCCGACCACGACCGAGCTGATCGAACTGGCCAAGGCGGCGCAGGCGCTGCGGGCCAGCGGCGAGCCGAGCCGCGCCGCGGCGCTGGAGGCGCTGGAGCGCAAGCTGAAGTCGGCCATGCGCTCGACCACGCTGAACCGCCTGGCGCCGGACCTCGAGGCGCTGGTCCGGGCCGAGACCATCGCCGTGCAGGCCGGGCCGCGACCTTCGGCCGATGAGGCCATGCTGGCCGAGATCCGCCAGGCCATCCTCGCCGGGCGGCCGCTGGGCTTCATCTACAGCCGTCCGGGGGCGGAGGCGCGCAGCCGCAATGTCGCGCCCTGCGGGGTGATGTTCGGTCGCGCCAACTATCTGGTCGCCGCCGACCGCGAGAGCGGCCGCATCCAGACCTTCCGCCTCGACCGCATGAGCGCCGTGCGGGCGGAGGCTGGCGTGGCGTCGCCGCCGCCGGACTTCGACCTGCAGGCCTTCGCCAGCCAGTCGTTCGGCATCTACCAGGACGAAATCGAGGATGTGGTGCTGAAGGTCTCGCCCGAGGGCGCGGACGAGGCGCGCGCCTGGCGCTGGCATCCGACCCAGAGCCTCGAGGCCCAGCCGGACGGCGGCGTGGTGGTGCGCTTCCGCGCCTCGGGCATGCGCGAACTGGCCTGGCATCTGTTCACCTGGGGCGAGCAGGTCCAGGTCGTCGCGCCAGAGCGGCTCAAGACGGTGATGGCCGACGCGCTGGCCGCGGCTGGACGCGCCCTCGATCGGGCCCAAGTCTGACCAAAGCTTAAGCTGACTCCGGTCGCCCGCCCGCGATAATGGCGCCGCTTCAGGGGACCCATTTCATGCTCAGGACTGGACCGGCCGTGCTCGCGGCCTTGACGCTCGCGCTGGGCGGTTGCGCCGCCGCCGGGCTGGCTTCGCCCGCCGCCGCCTCGGAGTCCCGACCGGCGGTCACCGTCACGCGCGACGGCGACAGCTGGACCGCGGACTATGTGCTGGATCGCGACGCGCCGGTGTGGGCTTTCTACAGCTCATCGCTGATCATGGACGCGCGGCGGCCGTGGCGGCTGGAGCAGTGGCGGGTGCTGACTCCGGGCGTAGTGCTGGAGCGGATCGGCGACCGGGACGTGCTGCGCGCCGCCGACGGCGGCCCCGTGCCGCGCCGCCTGCGCATCGCCTTCACGCCGAAGTCCGAGAACCTCGAGGCCGATTACAGCATCCTGGTCTTCACCGACGGATCGACGGCCCTGCCGAGCGGCCAGTTCGACGTCTTTCCGGTCGACTCGCCCGCGGCCGTAGCCGAATTGCCGCGCGACCTGAACGGTCATGAGATGGAGGGCGGGGCCGCCACCGTCACCTGGCGCGACCGCGCCGGGCCGATCCTGTTCCGCGGCCGACGCGTGGCCGAGGCGACCGAGGCGGAGGCGGAAACCTATGTGCTGTTTGGCGAGGCCGATCTGGTCGAGGGCGAGCGGCTGATCACCGTGGCGGATCCCGCACTGCCGGCCTGGATCGGCGACGCCATCGAGACCTTCGCGCCGCGCGTGGCCGACCTCTATGCCGAGCGACTCGGCCCGGGCCAGAGCGCCCGGCCGACGATCATGATGAGTTGGGACGGGCCCACCGACGGGATGACCTCGATGGGCGGCAGCGTCATGCCGGGCCTGATCGTCATGGCCTTCGAGGGCGAAGGGGTGGTGCAGCCGACGGCCGCCGTCCTGGCCATGTCGCGCTGGTTCATCGGCCACGAGAGCGCACATTTCTGGCTGGGTCAGGTGGTCCGCTACGAGCGCGCCCGCGACGCCTGGATCACCGAGGGCGGGGCCGACATGATGGCCATCCGGGCGATGCAGCGGATCGATCCCGACTGGGACGCCCGCGCCGAACTGCAGAAGGAGGTCGACGACTGCGTGGCGCGGGCCGACGAGCCGGTCGCCGAGGCCGCCGGACGGGGCGAACACCGGGCCACCTATGCCTGCGGGGCGGTGTTCGCCATGATCGCGGAGGCGGCCCAGCGGCGGGCGACGGGCGGGGACTGGTTCGACTTCCTCAAGCCGCTGATCGACGCCAGCCGGGCGGACGGGGTGCTGACGCGGGACGAGTGGCTGGACGCGCTGGATGCGGTGTCTGGCGATCAGGAGACCCGTCGCGACATCGAGGCCCTGCTGGATCAGGGCGCGCCTGACGCGGCGGCGGTCGTCGCCCGGTTGTTCGACCGGTCCGGCGTGGCCTACGGGCTGGAGGACGGACGGGTCGTTCTCGGCTGAGGCTCAACCGTCCGCGAACGGGTAGGGGCTGACCGACTTCGACCAGTCGTCCACCGTCAGCGGCCGGTCCACGGGAGGCGCCGCACGCTCGGCGCAGGGATGGCGGTGGCACAGCCGGCAGGCCGGACCGATCGGCGTCACCTCGGGCGCTCCCAGATCAAGACCGCGGGCATAGACCAGACGGTGGGCGTGTTTCAGCTCGCAGCCGAGGCCGATGGCGAGGTCCTGGCCCTCGGTGAAGGCGCCAGAAGACGCACCGGCGCCCTGACGGTCGACGGTGCGGGCGAGGGTGAACCAGCGCTGGCCGTCGGGCGTCTCGATGATCTGGGTGACGATGCGCCCCGGGGTGCGGAAGGCGCTGTGCAGCCGCCAGCGCGGGCAGGCGCCGCCGAAGCGCGAGAAGGGGAAGGCGCCCGAGGCGAAGCGCTTGGAGATGTTTCCGGCCTGGTCGACGCGCATCAGGAAGAAGGGCGCGCCTCTCGCCGTCGGCCGCGACAGAGTGGTCAGGCGGTGCGCCGCCTGCTCGAACGACACGCCGAAACGAGCCTGAAG
>NZ_JAVHLH010000123.1:0-2541 GCF_031082345.1 Brevundimonas sp.
ATACGGGGCCAGATTGTTCTCAGGTTCTTCTACCGCGATCAACGTCAGAGCCGGCAGCGGGACGCCATCGGCTTGGAACCCCAGTGTGGCCGGGTCAGCTGCAATGCGACTTTCGACGTCCAGCGTCGCAGCAGTCATCGCGAGGTGGAAAAGCGAGCGTTGACCGTCGCTCAGATCGTCGAGCGCTCGTTCCCTGCCCGCCTCATCAGGACAGAACATAACTTCGACTTTTCGGATGAACTCTTGAAACCGAAGATCAACGGGACGGAACACCGGGGTAGTGTCAGTCCCAGCGGTATGAACCTCCTGCCAACGTCGCTTCACTGCATCTGCAACAAGTTCGACCGCAGCTTCCCCGCCAAACGCCTCGTTCAGTGACCCACCCGCGGCTGTAAATGCCTCACGGACACCGTCCGACCAGTTGATGGCTCGCCAAAGTCGACCGCGCAAAAATGCCGTTACCTGAGAGGCACCATCCCGCGTAGCCGGGACGTACACCATTTGGATTCTGGCCCGATCAATCGCCTTCAGTTCAACGCATTCGGCCTCCTCGAAAGCGCCGAATGTCCGGACGGCAAAAAGCTTCTGTTCGATTGCGCCGTCCAGAGATCCGTCATCCGTCCACGTCGCCTGGAGCCTGAATCGGCATTTCAACTGGCCGTCTTCGTCTGCCACCATTTGATGGAAGAATTCAGGGATCGCTGCCCCTTCAGCCCCGTCTCCATCCAACTCAGGAAAGGCGATAATCGCCTCAATCGAGAAATCACGCTGAGTGACGGGTTCCGGCTCAAGGACGGGTATATGAAAATCTTGGCGGCGGACGCGTCGCTGGTCTCCCGTTATACCGAACATGCGCTGCAAGGCCTGCATCACCGCCGTCTTGCCAGCACCGTTGGTGCCAACGAAGGTCGTTAGGCTCGCGTCGAGCGGCAGAGGCGTTGGTTCGGGCCCGAAGCACCGAAAGTTGGTGAGGATGATCCGTTCGATGAACATGGAGAGTCTCTAAGACCGCAGACTGGTGTCTGCTTTGGTCACAACCCTATGTTATCCGATGCAGAGTGCGTTGTCCCGCGGGGTATCGGGACATGCCAAACCTAAGACGCTACCGCCGCTCAGAGAGCGTTTAATCTGCTGAACATTCGCCCCGAAGCGCCTCTCGCGCGCGCAATCCGCCCCCTTGACGCCGTAGCTGGCGGACTGGGATGAGGATCGAACCGGGGTACTTTGCGCACTCGTCGAGGCCATGGATCAGATGCCAAAGCGTGACGAGTTCGTGCGTCTTCTACGGAGCGTGTGTGCGCACTTCGAGGACGACGTAACAGACGTAAACAATGTCCCCGAAGTCCCTGACGTCCCCGGTTCACACTGCCGGGTGGTGGTTCAGGGTGCACGTCCCAGCAACCGGCAACGCGTGGCTAACCCTGACCCCACTGCAACACCACGTTCTGACGGGACCGCCCCACGCAAACGCCGTCACGGATAGCGAAGCACTCCACATAATGGGTTCCGTTGTACTTCGTGTTTTCGGGGTCCTGATGTGTCCTATGGTCCGTTATCTCGCCCCGGGGTTCCGGACTGGCGTCGTCATTCTTGACCTTCCATTTGTATACGTCTGCAGGAGGAGCGTCGGCACCGAGACGGAACTCGATCTTTCGGTCAGTACCGATGCGGCCAAGGCGATCCAAGATCATCCGTCGGAAGCTGCCTGCGCGCTCCAGTGCGGTGGCGGTTATCGAAAACTCGCTTTCCGTAAGCATCGGAATACCGGAGTCGAAGAGATAGGCCTCTGTCTGACTCGCGCGGTGGCGCTCCCCTGCTAAGAGGAGGTCCGCCATCGCTGCATCCGAATTGTTCAGTTCCTCAAGCTTGATGAGGAAGGCATCCCGAGAGCGGATGATTTTTGTCCGGTCCGCATGGCTTAGGTCCGCAACATACGCATCGATATTTCGCTCGGGGTCTGCCCTATCGGGGATTTGCGGATAGCGAACCAAGTCCGGGAGCGCGCGAAAGAATTCAAAGACAGAACCGAAAATATCGACGTCTGGATGCGCTGCGAACGAACGGGTTATGGCCTGTTCCAAGTGGAAGGACTTCAATGCGAAATCAGGGTCCGCCCTCTTGCAGGCTGATCGCCAACCTTTTGCGATTTTGACCGCTTTTCGAAAATCCTCGTTTGCTTGGTTTATGGCTGAGGCAACGGCGATGTATCCCCGGGGATCGGACTTGATCCAGGTCATCGCTTTCTCGCCTCGCGATACCTGTTCGACGACCTGTTGTCGCTCGCGGTGAGGACGGACGGCAATCTCGGGAACGACGTACATGTCGGTCCCAAACTCGTTCACTTCGGAGGAGTAAGCCGGCACTATATCAACGCCAAACTTTTCTTCTTCGTTCTCCAGGAAGCGAAGCGTCACAGAGTGGGTTTGGCGCGCGATCCGAAGTTCGAAATCCGTTGGATTTACGTACTCGGCGCGGAGCCTCGCTTCGAGGTGGCGTAGAGCTTCTGAAGGATCATGAGCGATCGGATCCCACGCACCCAAG
>NZ_JAVHLH010000123.1:2551-8257 GCF_031082345.1 Brevundimonas sp.
GTATAGAACGTCGAGATCGTGGAGCGGCGTGATAGCTGTGTACCTTGGGTAAGAGCCGATCTGCAGGCAGTTCGCCTCTCCGAGCACATCCCGAACCGACGTATAGACGCGGGTTACAAACTGTCGCTCGTTCTCTGTCGGGGACAGGTGCTTCTGCGCATATCGGCGCAGGAGCGCATTCACCTCATTCCTTCGCATAGCTGGTGGTCATGATCGAAGTGACGAGGTCGTTCAAAAGGCGCCCGCGGAAATTCGTAACTGCGCTGTGACGCCGGCCATCGAGTTGCGCCATCTGCTCGTCCGGAATCCGGCCCTGGTCGTACGGTTGATACACAACCAGCGCGCATTTCGGTCCTTTGCGCCTCATAATCTCATCGAGGTGCTCGCTCCAATCCGGCCAGTACATGAGGAAAACAGAGGCCCCGTGAGAGTCGTCAATCTCTCGAATGGACGAAACAAGAAGCAGGTTCTTTTCCCTGAAAAGCTTCGACTCCACGAGGAGCTGGCGCAGACTTGTGAGATTGTCGTCAGAGGCGAAGATTGCGATCTTCCGATGCGCTAGGCCATTACCCAAGCGATATAGAATTGGCGCAATACCTGATCCCCACAGAAACAGTCCGTAGATCATGCCGATGGCTAGAACTACGAATTCAACCACCCCAACCCAGAAAAAGAATGCCTGAGCAGTTTCCATGCTGAAATCATACGCCCCCGATTCACCTACGCAACCTCCGGCATCGAGAACCTTCTCGCGGAGCCGGACGTGGACGCGGGCCTTCGTAGGGATTGATCGGAGACACTATGCTCAAACCGCTGGAAACCCTGTTGGAGCGGGACAATCGGTTTGCGCTCTTGGTGGTGCCTGAGGCGGGCGGCTTTCGGCGGATGACCCTGGCCGATCACTACGGGATGGTCGCGGCGGTCAACATCGGCCGGTCAGCGCCGGATGAGGTGCAGACGATGTTCAGCCGCGCGCAGCACGCATTGATCTACGCTTGGTTCGACTACGAGCTTTCGGCTGTGGCCGAATTTCAAGTGCTGGCTACGGTGGAGCTCGCATTGCGCGAACGGCTCCAACCGGCTCCAACGATGATGCTCAAGGCGTTGGTGAAACTCGCCGTTGCCCAAGGTTTGGTCCCGCCAAAGGTCGGGGATTTTCCTGCGGAGATTTGGTTTTCCGGGATCCGCAACCGTTGGGCTCACGGCAGCGCCAACTTCGGAACGCCAAGCATGACACTAACGGTAATCGAAGTCTGCGCTGACCTTATCCGACGCCTGTATCCACCTCAGCCCTGACCCACAGAGGGGTGACCGCAAGGGCCCGTTTGTTGACCCACCCATAAATCAACGGACCACAGCCCGATTGTAGTGGAGAATAAGGCCACCTTAACATGCACTGGAGAGTGTATCGTCGCGCGATCAAGCGCAGTCGAAAGGGCTTCTAAGTGGCGCTTCCAATCTCCGATATCGTCATTGGCCAATGCTATCGTACCGCCGCGGGTCAAGAGCGGCGGGTCCTTAACATCTTCGGTGCCGACAACGCCAAGCGTGTGCGGTACTACTCCCGCGGCGGCAATGTTGATGGAGCTTGGGGCTGGCCCGGCACCAAGGCGAACCCGCCGACCTTAGAGGCATTTGCAGAGGCGTTGGATAAGAAGATCGATTGCCCTGTTGCCGCACCTCCACCCGGCTTTGACATCCAGGGCCTTCGAACCGGCAAGAAGCGCCACGACTTGGACAGGACCAAGTATCCCTATTCAAAAGATGGTCGTGTCACCTTTAGCGTTACGTCAGAAACGGCCAGCATTGTGGATGGCGACGCCATCTTCGACGGCCGCCATCCGAACGATACAATTTGGATTGTGAGCAGCGCCGAAACCAACGGTAACGTCATCCAGATGGAGCTTCAGCCCCTCTAAGTTGGTCGCTCCCCCGGCCGCGGCTGCCTCTTGTGGGGTGGCCTCGGACTCTACAATGCGCGGGTGCCTCTCCTCAGCACAGAGGGTCCAGCCTTTACCGCGCAAAATCGGCGATGCGCCAAGAGCGGACTCTGGGATGAGAGCGAATAGTAGACCCTCTAACGCCCTACCGGGTTCTGTTGGCCTTTCCGGGAGTGCTATGACCGCCTCCGACTGAGGACACGGCGTGCCGATAGCTTGCAGGCGCTCAAGTTAGGGCTGTAGGACGTGTCCGGCTGTACCTATCGCTGCCGCTCAATATCAGGATGACAATGGCCAGTTCACCGGTCCGCATCGAGGTCGAGCGCGACCCGAAAGACAATCTTCGATTCTACGCGACGTTCCCCGACTCAGATTTGGCAAAACTGTCGGTCCGCTCGCTCAATCTGGACATTGCTGACGCGGAAAAGCTTCTGAGAGATGTGAGGAAGCGTCGGGCAACTGACGGCGGCAAAATCGTGATGAACGGGCAAATCGGAAAGTGGTTGAAAACCAACGCCGCTTCGAATGTGACAGCGAAAGAACATTCCATTAGCCGCAAAAAAGCTGGGACGACGCCGGCGCACTGGCGAGTCGGACTGGTGATCACGTTTGCAAATGCGGCACTCGCGCAGGCTTTCGCAGCGGCCTGTAAGATCCCTTAGGTCCGGGCGCATTTGCGCCAGAAGCGGAAGTCGGCACCGCACCGCAAAGCAGACATCGAAGTGGTCCGGTCGATGAAATAGTGCGCTAGGCTATCACGCGGTTCGTTCTTTCGACTGTGAGCGCCCAGTGTCCGACGCCAGCGGCCCGAGAGGGGCCTGCGTATCATCTTCCTTTGGAAGCTGATAGCAGCCGGTCTTCGTCAGCGACGAGTTCGGCGCATACCTCGTGAGGATCACGATGGCAGAACATGTGCTCCATAGCGTGCCGCCAGACGAGCAAGTTCTGGGCGGCGGCGTTGTCATCCGGCAACTCGTAATACACTCCGTCCGGCTCACCATGTTGATTGTCGAGGATCAGCATTCGGGTGGGGCTAATCGGAAACGAGATCACCGTCTCCGGATCGTTGATGCCCCGAAACTCCAGTGAAGGATGAGTGATCGTCACCGGGTTGTCCGAGGTGATGAACACCGGCTTGTCCGACGCCAGCATGACCATCCGCATGGAGAGTAGCTTCGGCGCGATGTCGCCTGCGCCCGCCACGTAGTCGTTCCAGGCGGCTTTCATCTCCTCATCGCCCGCATCGCGGAAGGCAGGCCAGTCGGACGGGTCAACCTCGTGCCTGGCGCTGCCGATCGTCACATGGATCGGCAGGCGCTCATGGCCTCGTAGGTCATCAACGAAGCGGCGGTGCAGCCGTTTCCAGCTCTCGAACTGGACCGGGTTCCGGGCGTAGGTCGTCGCGACGATCAAGGCCAGCATCTTGCGCACCGGCTCCCAGGTCAGGTCCGTCTCCCCGTCGCAAAGCACCTTCCACAACGGATGGCCGAACCATTGCTCGAGCTGGCCGAGTTTTCGCTCAACGGCGTCATCGCGGCGACCGTCGGCCTTGCGCGGTGCATAGAGGTAAAACCGCACCGCGACATTCTCGATGGGCTTCAGTTCCGGTTCGCCCTCGTTCTTGCTGTAGCGCCAGATCTTCTCCCCCGCCGCGTCAGCCGCGAAGGCGCTGAGATAGGATTGCGACAGCCAGTGACAGCGTTTCGTTATCTGCTGTTTGGGCATGCCGCGACCGAGATTTCCTATGCGCAGGGTGGCTTGTCGCACGCCGCCAGCAGGCGCCGGGCGTAGAGTTTGCCAGCCTCCAGCACCCAGCCGGCGCGGACCACGCACAACCAGCCAAGGAGCACGATCAGGCTCAGCCCGACCGCGCCGACCTGAACCGGCGTAAACGTCCGGAGGGCGGTCGCCAGCGACGCAAGTTGGAACGGACCGTTCGCCTGGTTGCGGACGACCACGACGAAGACCACGACCAGCAGACTGACCAGGCAGGCCATGATGCCGACAGGCTTGAGGCCGTAGAGGTTCCGACGGAAACCGTAGGACGTGTTTTCGTTGAGGACCAGAACGTGCGCCGGCCCACGACATTGTTCCATGAGCCACAGGACCGCCGAATCGTAGCGCTTGTCAGCGGCAGCCGGATCGGCGCGCTCTTCGTCGGCCGTGGGGAGCGGCTTGCCCAGCTTGCCGCCGAGATGCTGGTGATAGCGCGCCTTCACTTCGACATCGAGGCTCGCGTCGGCGTGACGCAGCACCTGCGTCGTGGGCATGACCTCCCAGGTTTTTAGAAGGTGCCTCTGCGCCCGCTGGCCTTGCGACCGGCTCAATTCCGCGAACAGATAAAGCAGACCGCAGGTGTTGATGATCGTGAGCACCGCCGCCCCGGCGTTGCTCGTCAGCAGGACCGGATGCCAGGCGAGCAGGGTCGCCAGACCGGGCAGCAGGGTCAGAAGCGCCGGATAGACCCGCGCCTTCAGATCGTAGCTGTCAAAGTTCTTTAGGAAATCCATCAAACCTCCCCCAGTCGGTCTAGTGGAAAACGCTGTTCCTCGACCACCAGACTGAACTCGTTGTCCCCGATGATCAGCATGATCGGCGGATAGCCTTCGACCGCCATCTGCGCCGCCATGAAACCGTAAAGACCGACATCGTCGGCGCTGGGCATGACGCCGTAGCCGGTCGGGTGGGAATGCCATTCGCCCGCATAGCGGAGCATTTGGAGCGTCCTCGTCTCCGCCTCGGCGACGGCTTCGGGCAAACCGTAGCTTCCGCGCACGAAGGAACCTCTGTCCTCCCGGCTGTCGATCGGCGTAGCCAGCGCATCGACCAGGTAGATGATCATGCGCGACGTGTCGAAGTCGCCAAGCAGCACGCCCCCGGTCTCGTCGGGCAGACGCTCCAGGCGGCGGGCGCTGATCGTGTCCAGCAGACCGGGCCGGACGAACACCGACCAACCGCCCGCCGTAAAGCGGTGCATCGGGCGCAGGTCGAGATCGAAGCTGCTCACTTCCAGCGTCCCGGGATCGGTCCGCCAGACCCTTGCCATCGCCCCTTCCCGCGTCACCGCCGCGCGCAGCGCCTTTGCGGCGATGCCCGCATTGATAGCGACATGCGCCTGTTCGATCCGACCGCTGAGGTCACGGCAGCTTTGGCCGTAGCGGACTTGGCCGGACCGATTCAGGTGACCGTCGAGCCGGGGGTCGGCCAGCACCGCCGCATAGTAGGACATCTCCAGCTCATCCAGCCGGACGGTGCGCGCCGCGTCTTCGAAAAGCACGACAAGGTCATGCCCGGTGGGGCTCAGGAACGCCGCTGCGCGACGCCCGCTCGCGTCATGATCGATCGCAAGGCCGCGCGACACCGCAACCGACGCCGCCAGATCAACGATGACGTCGGCATCCCTCAGCGCGGCCTCGTACCCTTCGGCGTCCGCGCCGCTCGGTTGCAGCACGTCGAGCGTGTAGGCCGCGGTTTCGGCCGGCGTGCTGAGGAAGGCGTTAGCCTGTCCGGCCACCGCCTGAGACTTGAAGAAGCCGACACCGTCGTCGTCGAAGAAGCCGTGGCGCGCGAGATTGTGGGGCAGAAGCAGATCGTGATCCGCGACACCGATGATCATTTCGCCCATGCGGACGAGATTGCCGACGACCTGGGAGCCCAGCGCGCCGCCGCCGATAGCCAGCATTTTCACCCCGCTCGGGCCGTCATAGCCGTTGAACTGCGCCGCCCGCTCGCGGGTGATGTTGGTCGATGTGCTCCAGAGCAGCAC
>NZ_JAVHLH010000124.1 GCF_031082345.1 Brevundimonas sp.
CGGCGTGGAACTGCGCCAGCGCGCTCATGCCGCTGCCGGCGACGCCGACGAAGTGCAGCCAGGGTGCGGGGACCGGGGCGATCACGCGGGCTCTCCGTTCGGCGGCGGCGGTCAGGCCGTCAGGCGCTTGCGGCCCTTGGCGCGGCGGCGCTGAACGATCTTCTGTCCGTTCTTGGTGGCCATCCGCGAACGGAAGCCGTGTCGGCGCTTGCGCACGAGTCGCGACGGCTGATAGGTCCGCTTCACGGTCGGCTCCTGGGACTGAAAACAAGGTGGGCGGCGGAAAGTGGTCCGTCGCGGGAAGGGCGGGCGTATAAGCGGGGAAGCCCGTGGTGTCAACGCCGCGAGCGGCCAGCGGAGAGACGATGGACCGGGTCAAACGCTTCCTGCCCCTGATCGTGCTGGCATGCGTCATCACCCTGATCTTCGCCATGGGCTGGAACCGCTACCTGTCGCTGGACACCCTGCGCGACCACGGCCAGTCGTTCCGCGATTTCACCGCCGACAACTACCTTGTCAGCCTGCTGGCCCTGATGCTGCTGTTCGCGGTGCTGACCGCCAGCGTCGTGCCCGGCGTCTTCTTCGTCACCATCACCGCCGGCTATCTTTTCGGCCCCTGGGTCGGCGGCGTCTCGACCTCGATCGCGGCCACCGCAGGGGCGCTGGCGGTCTACGCCGTGACCCGGAGCGCCCTGGGAGAATCCCTGCGCCGCAAGGCGGAGCGCGACGCGGGCCTGATGCAGGCGGTTTGCACGGCGATCGACCGCGACACCTTCTGGTATGTGCTCGGCGCCCGCCTGGCGGTGGTGGTGCCGTTCCACATGATCAATATCGCGGCCGGGATGATGGCGGTGCGGCTGGCGCCCTATTCGGCCGCCACCGTGATCGGCCTGCTGCCGGCGCACATCATCTACTGCTGGATCGGGGCGAGGCTGAACGCCCTGCTGGCCGCCGATCCGAATCCGGACTTCCAGGCCCTGTTCGGCCAGTTCTGGGCTCCCATGGCCGGCGTCTTCGTGCTGGCGGTGGTCCTGCCCTTCGCCATGAAGGGCGCCCAGGCGGCCCTGCGGCGGCGGAGGCGGGCATGACGGACGCAGCGAATGGCCCAAGCTTTGCGTTAGGAGGGGCATGAGCGAGGCGCGGCCCCTTGTGAGCGACAGCGGACGGCGCCTGCGGCTGCCCGCGGACTGGCGCGACCGGCTGAGTTTCCACGCCCCCGACGCCCTGGCGTGGCGGCTGTTGCTGCTGACCTTCGTGTTCACGGCCGTGGTCGAGGTGCTGATCGTCGCGCCCAGCGCCGCCAGCTTCCACGAGCGCTGGCTGCTGGACCGGCTGCAGTCCGCCGAGCTGGCCTCGGTCGGCGTCGAGGCCCTGCCCTATTCCGCGGTCGAGGACGACGTCGCCGAACAGCTGCTGGCCATCGGCGGGGTGCAGGCCGTGGTGGTCGGCGACCAGGGCGTGCGGCGGCTGCTGCTGCAGGCCCCCAATCTGCCGCGCACGCCCGACCTGATCGACCTGCGCGAGGACCGGCCGGTCACCCGGCTGCTGGACCCGTGGCGGACCCTGTTCGGCCACCCGGACCGATCGATCCGGGTGCAGGCGCGGCCCCGCTACCGCTCCGGCGACTTCATCGAGATTCTGGCCCCGGCCGAGCCGCTGAAGGTCGAACTGCGGGCCTTCCTGCTCAACAGCCTGCTGATGTCGGTGTTGCTCTCGCTGGTGGCCGGGGGCCTGCTGTACGGCGGCCTCGCCTTCCTGGTGCTTCAGCCGCTGCGGCGCGTGACCCGCTCGATCGAGCGGTTCGCTGTCGATCCGGACGCGGAGGGCGATCCGCCCAGCGACCGGCACGACGAGATCGGCCGGGTCGAGCGCGAGCTGGCGCGGATGCAGGGCGAGGTGCGCCAGTCGCTGCGCTCGCGGGCGCGACTGGTGGCGCTGGGCGAGGCGGTCGCCAAGATCAACCACGACCTGCGTAACATGCTGACCTCGGCCCAGATCGCCTCCGAAAGGCTGGCGGACTCGCCCGATCCGCAGGTGGCCAAGGCGTTGCCGCGGCTGGAACGGGCGTTGGGCCGGGCCGCGGCCCTGTCGCGCAATGTGCTCGAATACGGCCGCAGCGAGGAGCCGGAGCCGCAGCGCGCCCGCTTCGCGCTCGGGCCGGCGGTCGCCGCGGCGGCCGAGGACGCCGGTCTGTCTGACGAGGGGGTGGGGCTGAGGAAGGCCATTCCGGCCCGGTTCAGCGTCAACGCCGACCCGGATCAGCTTCACCGCGTGCTGGTCAATCTGATGCGCAACGCCCGCCAGGCCATCGAGGGCGACGCTGCGCGGGTCGGCCGCAAGGGCGTGGTCAGGGTCAGCGCCGCCCATGACGGGGGGGCGGCGGTCATTCGCATCGCCGACAACGGACCGGGCATTCCGCCGCGCCTGGCCGACCATCTGTTCGAGCCCTTCGTCAGCGGGCGGAGCTCTGACGGATCCGGCCTCGGACTGACCATCTCGCGCGAGCTCGCCGTCAGCCACGGCGGCGATCTGATCCTGGTGCAAACGGGCCCGGAGGGGACGACCTTCGAGCTCCGGCTTCCGGACTGAGGGCTCCAAATCGCCCGATCGGCGTTATCTCTCGCAGACCGCCGCGAAACGGCCCAGCTTGACGGCCAGGCCTTTGTACGAAGGAGCCCGTGATGATCCGACTGACCTTGACCGCCGCCCTCGCCTTGGCGCTCGCCGCCGCCCCAGTCATGGCCCAGACCGCGCCGCCCGCCGCCGCCAACGCCCAGCCGGGCTCGGAGGAATGGCTGCGGATACGCGGCGAGATGTACAATCGCGCGCCGGATTCCGAGCAGGACCCCGCCGAACTGGCCGCCA
This sequence comes from Brevundimonas sp., assembly GCF_031082345.1. Taxonomy (GTDB): domain Bacteria; phylum Pseudomonadota; class Alphaproteobacteria; order Caulobacterales; family Caulobacteraceae; genus Brevundimonas. The sequence continues at coordinate 2,866 of NZ_JAVHLH010000124.1, forward strand.
CCGCCCGGCTGAACGCCGAGATCGCGGCCCGCAACGCCGCGGCCGCGGAAGCGGAGACCGAGGCTGCGGCGTCCTGGGAGGACCAGAACGCCCGCTGGCGCGCCGAGACGGCCCGGCTCGAGACCGAGCGCGCCCAATGGGAGGCCAACGCCGCCGCGGCCAGGGCCGCCCAGGCGCAATGGGAACGCGACAACGCCGCCTGGGAGGCCGAGATGGAGGCCTGTCGCCGGGCGGGCCGGGTCTGCCTGACGGCGGCCCCTCAGCGCTACTGAGCCGCAACCTCTTCCGACCGCGCCGGCGTTGCGGAGCGCCGGCGCTCGTGAGACCGTCGGCGGGCCGTCTCCCGGGGGAACGCCGCCATGACCGACGCCGCCGCCGATCCGCCCGCCGGGGCCGAGGAACCGACCCCCGCGCCGATCGCCGGACGGCGCGCGGACCGGCCGCTGCCGGGCGGACGCACCGACACCTGGCGGCATCCGGCGACGGTGCGGATCACCCACTGGATCAATGTCGCCGCCGTGGTCGTCCTGCTGATGAGCGGGCTGAACATCCTGGCGGCTCATCCGCACCTGTACTGGGGCCTGAGCTCGACCTTCGCCGATCCTTGGGTGAGCACGCCGACGGTCCCGAACTGGTTGCTGATCCCCCAGGGGCGCAACCTGGCCGAGGCGCGCAACTGGCATTTCCTGTTCGCCTGGATCTTCGTCATCAACGGGCTGGTCTATCTGGCCTGGGCCCTGATCTCCGGCCGGTTCGGACGGCGGCTGTGGCCGACCCGCGCCGACCTCGCGGGCTTCGGCGCCTCGGTGGCGGAGCACGCCCGGTTCCGCTTCCCGACCGACGATCACGCCCGGACCTACAATGTCATCCAGAAGCTGACCTATCTGGCCATGGTGCTGATCATCCTGCCGCTGATGCTGATCACTGGCCTGTCGATGTCGCCCGGCTTCAACGCCGTCGGCGGAGTGCTGCTGGAGATCATGGGCGGACGGCAGTCGGCGCGGACGCTGCATTTCATCTCGGCCGGGCTGATCGTCGGCTTCATCGTCGTGCATGTCGGTCTGGTGATCTGGACCGGCTTCTTCAACAACATGCGGTCGATGGTCACCGGCTGGTTCGTGATCCAGCCGCCGGGCTCGACCGCCGGGCCGGGGCGGCGTCGGCGGTCTGAAAAAGGAGAGGGGCCATGAACCGCCGTCGCTGGCTGAGCGGCGCCCTGGCCGCCGGGATGGCGTCCCTCGTCAGCGCCTGCGGAGAGGCGAGCTGGCGGCTGTCGGACCAGGCCCGGCGCATGGGCGAGGGACTGACCCGGCGGGCCCAGCGGCTGCTGATCCCGGCCGACGCCCTGGCCCCGACCTACAGCCGCGCCGAGATCTCGCCGGACTTCCGGCCCAACGGTTCGATCGCTCCGGCCGCGTCGGACTATCGGGCGCTGAACGCGGACGGCTTCGCCGGCTACCGGCTGGTCATCGACGGGCTGGTGGAACGGCCCCTGTCGCTCAGCCTCGCCGAGCTGCGCGCCCGACCGGCGCGGACCCAGATCACCAAACACGACTGCGTCGAGGGCTGGACCTCGATCGGCGAATGGACCGGGGTGCGGTTGGCGACCCTGCTGGACGAGGCCGGACTGAAGCCGGAGGCGCGATACATCGTCTTCCACTGTTTCGACGCCCTCGATCAGCGCGAGGATGGCGAGCGCTATTACGAGAGCATCGACCTGATCGACGCCCGCCATCCGCAGACGATCCTGGCCTACGACATGAACGGCGAGACCCTGCCGGTCCCGCACGGCGCGCCGCTGCGGCTCAGGGTCGAGCGCCAGCTGGGCTACAAACACGCCAAATACATCCGCCGCATCGAGGCGGTGGAGAGCTTCGCCCACCTCGGCCGCGGCAAGGGCGGCTACTGGGAAGACCGGGGGTACGAGTGGTACGCGGGCATCTGAGCCGGCCGACCCGCTACGCCAACCGGGCCTGAAATCGGGGGCTCAGGCCCCCGTCGTCTCTTCCCTGCGCTTCTGCATCATGGCGTCGAAATTGTCCCAGACGCCGGCGGCGCCGTGCCAGACGCCGCGGGTGGCGGCCTTGGAGTATTCGGTCGCCCGGGCCTCGAAGAAGTTGGCGTGTTCGACGCCCGACAGCATCGACTGCAGCCACGGCAGCGGGTTTTCCTTGGCTCCGTACAGCTCGGGCAGGTGCAGCTGGCGCAGGCGCCAGTCGGCGATGAAGCGGATATAGGCCTTGATGTCCGAAGGGGTCATGCCGTTGACCGGCCCCATCTCGAAGGCCAGGTCGATGAAGCGGTCCTCCATGTCGACCACGGTGCGGCAGCATTCGACGATGTCGTCGGCCACCGCCTTGGTGACGGCCCCCGTCTCCTTGTTGAAGGCGTGGTACAGCTTGATGATGCCTTCGCAGTGCAGGCTCTCGTCGCGGACCGACCAGCTGACGATCTGGCCCATGCCCTTCATCTTGTTCTGGCGTGGGAAATTCATCAGCATCGCGAACGAGGCGAACAGCTGCAGCCCCTCCGAGAAGCCGCCGAACATGGCCAGGGTGCGGGCGATGTCGCCTTCGGTCTCGACCCCGAACTTGCCCATGAAGTCATGCTTGTCGCGCATGGCCTCGTATTCCATGAAGGCGCCGAACTCGCTCTCGGGCATGCCGATGGTCTCGAGCAGCAGGGCGTAGGCGGCGATGTGGATGGTCTCCATGTTGGCGAAGGACGCCAGCATCATCTTGACCTCGGTCGGTTTGAACACCCGACCGTAGCGCTCCATGTAGTTGTCCTGGACCTCGATGTCGGCCTGGGTGAAGAAGCGGAAGATCTGCGTCAGCAGGTTGCGCTCGCTGTCGGTCAGATTGGCCGCCCAGTCCTTGCAGTCCTCGCCCAGCGGCACCTCCTCGGGCATCCAGTGGACCTGCTGCTGCTTCTTCCACATGTCGAACGCCCACGGGTAGCGGAACGGCTTGTAGGCGGCCGAGGCGGTCAGGAGGCCGGGGGTCGAGGGCAGGATCGGGGCGTGCGCGTTCATCGAAACAACTCTGTCGGCGAATCCGGAATGGTGGGGTTCACCATGCGGGCGGGAGGCCGCGGCGCCAAGCCGAATTGCGGCTATATTGCGATCACTTTTTCCGCGACCGCTAGATGTGGTAGGTGAGAGCGAGGCTTCTGGGGAGCAAGCTGGGGACGATTGCCGGCCCGATCCGCAAGGACCGCTTATGGCCGGGCCGGAATATCTCGCGGGCGATCTCGCGCGTTGCACGGCAAACCGGAGGGCGAGGAGATAGACATGACCTACACCGTCTATGGCGCCGCCGGTTCGGGCTCGGTCCCGGTCGAGGCGGCGCTGACCCTGATCGGGGCGCCGTTCGAGGTGGTCGAGGCGGTCACCTGGGAGGGCGAGGCCGAGCGCAACAAGGTCGCCGCGGTCAATCCGATGCGGCAGATCCCGGCCCTGGTCACGCCAGAGGGCGAGACCCTGACCGAAAGCGCGGCGATCCTGATCTGGCTGGCCGAACAGCATCCGGAGGCGGCGCTGGGGCCGGAACCGTGCGACCCGCGGCGCGGCCAGTTCCTGCGCTGGATGACCTTCATCCCGGCGGCGATCTATTCGATGTACTGGGTCCGCGATGAGCCCTCGCGGCTGGGCGGGGACGATCCGGCGGCGCAGGCGACGATCCGGGCGCGCACGGCCGAGCGGATCGCCGAATGCTGGGCGCGGATGGAGAGCCAGATCACGCCGGATCGTTTCCTGCTGGGGCCGGAGCTGACGGTGCTGGACCTGTATGTCGCCGTGGCCAGCCGCTGGACCCCGCACCGGGCCCGGTTCCACGAGGTCGCCCCGCGCATGGGGGAGGTCGTGCGGCGGGTCGACGCCCTGGCGGAACTGCGGGCGTTCTGGCCCCGGCGGTTTCCGTTCGAGGGGAATTACGAGGGCTAGTCCCGGCCCCTCAGGCCGCTTCGGCCTGAACCTCGGCCGGGGGCAGATCGCCGGCCAGGGCGCGGGAGACGATGGCGAACAGGGCGGCCTGGCTGACCGGCTTGGCCAGATGGGCGTTCATGCCGGCGCCGAGGCAGCGGACAACGTCCTCCGGCATGGCGTCGGCGGTCATGGCGACCACCGGGACGGCGCCCCGGGCGTCGGGCAGGGCGCGGATGCGGCGGGTGGCTTCCAGCCCATCCATGCGCGGCATGCGCACGTCCATCAGCACCAGGTCGAGGACCCCGGCGGCGGCGGCGTCCACGGCCTCGTGTCCGTCGCAGGCTTCGACCACCTCGCAGCCGAAGGCCTGAACCATGATGCGGGCGACCTCGCGATTGACCGGGTGATCGTCGACGACCAGCACGCGCGGCGTGCGGGGCGTCCCGTTCGGGGCCGAATCCTCCGTCGGCGTGACGGCGGGAGCGGGCTGGACCGGCGGGGCGGCTTCGGCGGGCGCGTCCGCGGCCCGGGCCAACGGCAGGTGGAGGGTGAAGGTCGAGCCCTCGCCGGGGCGGCTGTCGACCTCGATCCGGCCGCCGAGGCGGTGAACGTGGCGCGCCGCCAGCGCCAGGCCGAGGCCGACGCCGTCGTGCAGGCGGGTGGTCGAGGCGTCGGCCTGGGAGAAGGCCTCGAACAGTTCCGCATGGTGGTCGGGTTCGATGCCGCAGCCGGTGTCCGAGACGCGGATGACGATGCCCTCCCCGGCGCGGTCGAGGCGGACGGTGACGCCGCCCTCTGTGGTGAATTTCACCGCATTGGCGATCAGCGGACAGAGGGCCTGACGCAGGGCGCGGCTGTCGCAGTCGAAGCGCGAACGCGCCGGCAAGCGATCGTCGATGGTCAGGCTCAGCCCCATGGCTTCGGCGGCGACGCGGCTGGGGCCCATGGCTTCGCGGGCGACGGCGGCGAGATCCAGCGGCTCGGGCGAGACGGCATGCTCGCCGCGAGCGAAGTCGAGGATGTCCTCGACCAGGATCAGCAGGCCGTTGCTGGACTCGCGAATCTGGCGGGCCTGACGCAGGGCCTCCTCGTCCAGATCGGAGCGGCTGGCCAGCAGGTCGGCGAAGCCGGCCACGCCGTTCAGCGGCGTGCGCATCTCGTGGCTCATCATGGCCAGGAAGCGGGAGCGGGCGGCGGCGGCGTTCTCGGCCACGCGGCGGGCCTCCTGGGCGGCGGCGGTGCGGGCGCGGAGCCGGGTCTCGAGCCGGCG
>NZ_JAVHLH010000125.1 GCF_031082345.1 Brevundimonas sp.
CGCTGGCCCGGTTCGTTCTCATCCGTCCGCGGCAGCTGGCCGCGGCCGACGTTGCCCAGCAGTTGTTCAAGGATCGTCAGCTGGCGGCCCCGCGTCGGGGTCTCGCGCCCGTTCATGGCGATCTGCTGACCGTCATCGAGTCCGAGGGTGCGGACTTCGGCGACCTGGCCGGTGTCGTTGAAAGTGATCTCGGTCACCGTCCGCTGGGTCACATGCGGCCTGTTGTAGGTGTATTTCTCGGTCACCTGGCTGATGTAGTACCAGATGTTGTCGCGTTCGAAGGTCGAGGTCGTCGACGGCGTGCCGAGCTTGGTCAGGACGGTCTGCTTGGTGTCGGTCCCCGCCACGATGTCGGCTGGCTTGGCGTCGATGGCCTGAAAGCCGTTCTGGCCGACGACCGGAGCGCAGGCTGCGGTCAGGGCGGCGGCCGACAGGGCGGCGAAAAGGAGCTTGGTACGGAGCATGGACGGCGCCTGCGAGAGAACAAGGTCTTTGACCTAACCGGACCCGAGCCTTAGTTCAACGGCGCGGCGGAAAAGGGGCCGCATGATCATGCTTCAGAATCTCTTCCGACCCCGTCCCCGCGAGCGCCTCGGCGAGCCCCTGTATGAACTGGCGGTGCGGCAGGCGCGGGAACCCGCATTCTACACGACGCTGGGGGTCGCCGACCGGATCGACGCCCGATTCGAACTCTACACCCTGCATGTCCTGCTGCTGGTGATGCGGCTCCGGGACGAAGGCGAACGCGGTGCAGAGGCGGCCCAGGCCTTGTTCGACGCCTATGTGTCCGCCCTGGACCATGCCCTTCGGGAGCTCGGGGTCGGCGACATTTCGGTCGGCAAGAAGATGCGCAAGCTGGGCGAGGCCCTGTACGGCCGGATGACGACCTACGAGCCGACCCTGCGCGATGGAGATGCGGCCGCCCTGGCCGCAGGCCTGGCCCGCAATGTTTTCGAGAGTGATGACCCGGCCGCCGGCGAAGTGCTGGCGGCCTACGCGCTGGCCAGCCGCGCCCGGCTGGCGGCGCAGGCGTTCGCCGCTGTGACGGCGGCGCCGGATTGGGCGGAGATCAAGTCATGAGCGGCATGGACCTGCCCTACAGCGAACCGGTGCGCCTGCATCAGGTGGGCGCGGGTGTGAGCCGCACGCTCGAGCCGGACGCGGCGACGCGGGGCCGGATCGCCAAGGCCCTGGACCTGGCCTCCCTGGACTCCTTCATCGCCGAGATGACGCTCGCCCCGGCGCCCGGCGGCTGGCGGCTGTCCGGACGGGTAAAAGCCAGCCTGGCCCAGATCTGCGGCATCACCCTGGAGCCGCTGCCGGTCGAGATCGACGCCCCGTTCTCCATCGCCCTCGCCGAAGCTGTGGATGAGGACTCCGATGAGATCGTCATCACCCTGGACGACGAATCGCCCGATCCGATCGAGGGCGGGCAGGTCGATCTGGGTCAGTATGCGGTCGAACAGCTGGCCCTCCGGCTGGACCCGTTCCCTCGCAAGCCCGGGGCCGAATTCGTGCAGCCGCCGGAGCCCGCCGAAATCTCGCCCTTCGCCGTCCTGAAGCAGCTGCGGCCCTCCGACGAAGGTTGACGCAAGGGCGGCGCGGTTGCATCCCCCCGGTGCGGCGCTATCGTCGCCCCAGACAAGCGCCGGGCAGGGCGCGACGGAGTCGAAACGGCTTGTCATCCCCAGTTCTGATTTCGCTCGACGCCATGGGCGGGGACCACGGTCCGCCGGTCGTGGTCGCCGGGGTGCGCGACTATCGGAAACGCCACGGCGGCGCCGGCGTACGCTTCCTGCTGCATGGCGACGAAGCGTCGATCCGGGCAGAGATGGCGAAGAACGGTCTCGGCGAGGACGTCTGCGACGTGCGCCACACCGACAAGGTCGTGGCCATGACCGAGAAGCCCGCCCAGGCCATGCGCCGGGGCAAGGGGTCCAGCCTGTGGAACGCCATCGAGGCCGTGAAGTCAGGCGAGGCGGGCGCTGTCGTCTCGGCCGGCAACACCGGCGCGCTGATGGCCATTTCCAAGCTGCTCCTGCGCATGTCGGCCCATGGGCTTGAGCGTCCGGCCATCGTCGCCAGCTGGCCGACGCTGCGGGGCGTCACCGCCGTTCTGGACGTCGGCGCCAATGTCGAGAGCGACGCCGAGCAACTGGTCGAGTTCGCCATCATGGGCGAGGCCTTTCATGCGGCCGTCCATGGCGGCGACAGGCCGACCATCGGCATCCTCAATGTCGGCTCCGAAGACATGAAGGGGCATGAGGAGGTGCGCGAAGCCGCCCGCATCCTGCGCGAGGGCGGTTTCGGCCTGGCCTACAAGGGCTTTGTCGAGGGCGACGACATCGCCAAGGGCACGGTCGACGTGGTCGTCACCGACGGCTTCACCGGCAATATCGCCCTGAAGACCGCCGAGGGCGTGGCGCGGTTCATATCGGCGCTGATGAAAGAGGCCCTGACCTCCAGCGTGTCGGCCAAGGCCGGCGCCCTGCTGGCCCTGCCGGCCCTGCGGCGGATGCGCCAGAAGATCGATCCCAGCGCCATCAACGGCGGACCGCTGCTGGGCCTGAACGGCATTGTGGTGAAGAGCCACGGAGGCGCCGACGCCAAGGGATATGGAAATGCGATCCGCATCGCTGTCGACCTGGCCCGCAGCGACTATCTGAAGAAGGTCAGCGAGAGCCTGAACCGGCTGACCATCGTTCTGGAACAGCCGGCCGTCGACAGCGTGGCCATGGAGACCCCCCAGTGAGCGTCATTCGCAGCGTCGTGACCGGCGTCGGTTCCTATCTGCCGGAACAGGTCGTGACCAACGCCGACCTGGCGAAGATCGTCGACACCTCGGACGAGTGGATCGTCGAGCGGACCGGTATCCGCCAGCGGCACAGGGCGCGCGACGACCAGCCGACCAGCGACCTGGCGGTCGAGGCGTCGAAGCGGGCGCTGATCGACGCCGGTCGCAGTCCCGAGGACATCGACCTGATCGTGGTGGCGACGACGACGCCGGACATGACCTTTCCGTCTGTGGCCTCGATCGTCCAGCGCAAGATGGGCATTCCGACCTGCATCGCCTTCGACGTCCAGGCGGTCTGCTCCGGCTTCGTCTATGCGCTGAGCGTGGCGGACGGCTTCGTCGCACGCGGCCTGGCGAAATGCGCCCTGGTCATCGGCGCCGAGGAGATGACGCGGCTGATGGACTGGACCGACCGTTCCACCTGCGTCCTGTTCGGCGACGGCGCCGGCGCGGTCGTCGTCGAGCCGCGGGAGGGGCAGGGGACCAAGGCCGATCAGGGCCTTCTGGGCTTCGCCCTGCGGTGCGACGGATCCAAGACCGACCTGCTTTACGTCGACGGCGGACCGGCCACCACGGGCACGGTCGGACATCTGCGCATGGCCGGCAATCAGGTGTTCCGCCACGCCGTGGTCAACATCGCCGAAGCCATCACCGCCTGCTGCAAGGCGTCGGGCATCGAGATCGCCGATGTCGACTGGTTCGTGCCGCACCAGGCCAACCAGCGCATCATCAAGGGCGTCGGCGACCGGCTGGGCCTCGACGAGGCCAAGGTGATCTCGACCGTGGCCACGCACGCCAACACCTCCGCCGCATCGATCCCGCTGGCGCTCGATGCAGCGATCAGGGACGGCCGCATCAAGCGCGGCGATCTGGTTCTGATGGAGGCCATGGGCGGCGGACTGACCTGGGGCGCCTGCGCCTTTCGCCTGTAGGGCGCATTTCGCCTTTCCATTTGAAGGCGCTTGCTCTTTTATGCGCACGACGGACTTTTTGAGGGGAGCGGACCATTGGCTCAGCACCAGACCCTGACGCGGGCGGACCTGTGTGAGGCGGTCCACGAGGAGGTCGGCCTGTCGCGACAGGAGTGTTCGGCCATGGTCGAGCGGACGCTGGAGCTGATCATCGAGTCGCTCGAACGCGGGGAGACGGTCAAGCTGTCGGGCTTCGGCGTTTTCCAGGTGCGCGACAAGCGGGCCCGGATGGGGCGCAATCCAAAGACCGGCGAACCGGCGGCGATCCACCCGCGCCGGGTGATCAGCTTCCGCGCCTCCCAGATCATGAAGGGCCGGGTTCACGACGCCGTCGTGAGCGCCTGACGCCCCGTGGCCAAGAGCCCCAACGCCTTCCGGACCATTTCCGAGGCCGCTGACGAGGTCGGGTCGCCGCAGCATGTGCTGCGCTTCTGGGAAACCAAATTCAGCTTCATCACGCCGCTCAAGCGGGCTGGGGGGCGGCGGTTCTATCGCCCGCAGGACGTGGTGCTGTTGAAGGCGGTCAAGCGGCTGCTGCACGAGGACGGCCTGACCATCAAGGGCGTCCAGAAGCTGCACCGCGAGCAGGGCCTCAAGCGATTGGCGGTCCATGGCGATCCGGAGGGCGCGGTGACGTTCGAGCCCGAGAACGGCGCTGCTGCGGCGTCCGTCCCGCCGGCCGCCACCGGAACTTCGTCGGTCCGCCTGCGTCAGGTTCTGGCCGAACTGGAAGGCGCGCGGGCGCGGATCGAGGCCGTTCTTTCGAGAACAGCCTAACCGGTCGCTTTTGGGTTTGCGGGGCGACGGCGCCCCGTCTATAGGGAGCGCCTCTCGGAGCGTGGCGCAGCCTGGTAGCGCACTTGACTGGGGGTCAAGGGGTCGCAGGTTCGAATCCTGTCGCTCCGACCATCTTCCCTTGACCCGGTCCCCAACTCGATAGTCGCCAGAGCGACCCGGACGGTCATTTCCGGCGGCCGCCCTCGGCCCATTTGAACAGCGGATAGAGCGGCACGCCCCAGCCGATGCCGGCAACGGCGTAGACCACGAGGTCGATGAGCTGTCCCGGCGGCAGGGCGCCGCGCAGGGCGATGGCGCCCCAGATCCAGAACACGAGGAAGGCCAGGACGCCGAGCATGGCGATGAAGCGGCGGGTGCGAGGACCCATCTCAGCGCTTGTTCCGGAACAGGAAGAAGGCGGCCAGGGCGATGACCGAGGCGGCCAGAGACCAGCCGACCCAGATCCAGCCGTCCATGGTCGAGACGGCGAAGACCCGCACGGCCAGGAACCAGCCGGCGACGGTGGCGACGCCCGAGACCAGCGAGGTGGCGAACAGGCCGCGGCGGCCGGTCACCTGGTCGGCGGCCCAGGCCAGGGCGAAGGCGCCGAGAATGGCGATGACGATGTCGGCGTATGGCAACCGCGTTCTCCTGACCTGCGGCGCCCCGACGCCGAAAACCGACTCGATCTCGCCCCGTTGGGCGGGCATACCGCTCAATCGGGCGCCGGACCAGCGGCGCGCCGCTCAGTGTAACGGTCGGGATAGCGGGCGTCGAATGAAGCGTTTCATCGGGGGCGATCAGAGTAGGGCGGTGGCCGTCTGGCTGTTCGTGACGGCGGCGCTGGTGTTCGCGATGGTGGTGGTCGGCGGGGTCACCCGGCTGACCGGATCGGGCCTGTCGATCACCGAATGGAAGCCGATCATGGGCGCCCTGCCGCCGATGAACGCGGCGGACTGGGCCGAGGCGTTCGAGAAATACCGGACCATCCCGCAGTACGAGCAGGTCAACGCCGGCATGACCCTGGGCGAGTTCAAGGGCATCTTCTGGTGGGAGTGGTTCCACCGGCTGCTGGGACGGCTGATCGGGGTGGTGTTCGCCCTGCCGTTCGCGGTCTTCCTGGCGCTGGGGCGGATGCCGCGACGGTTGATCGTTCGCTGCGGGGTGCTGCTGGCGCTGGGCGGTCTGCAGGGGCTGATCGGCTGGTGGATGGTGTCCAGCGGTCTGAGCGAGCGGGTCGATGTCGCGCCGGAAAGGCTGGCGACGCACCTCGGTCTGGCCCTGCTGATCTTCATGGGGCTGATCTGGACCGGGCTGGAGGCCTGGAATGGCGAGGAGCATTCGCGCCATCCGGTCGGATGGAGCCGGGGGGCGGCGATCCTGCTGGGCGCGGTCTTCCTGCAGTGCCTGCTGGGCGGGCTGGTGGCGGGGGCCAAGGCGGGCTTCGTCTACACCGACTGGCCGATGATGAACGGCGAGTGGCTGGCGCCGGTGGAGTGGGGCATGGGCGGTCTGGCCTTCCTGCACGACCAGGCGCTGGTGCAGTTCAATCACCGGCTCGTGGCCTATGGCCTGCTGATCGGGGGCACGCTGTACGCGGTGCAGGCGTGGCGCTGGCGGCTGGCCGAGGGGCTGGGGGCGGCGGCGTTTGTTCTGGCGCTGGCGTTGTGGCTGCAGGCGGCGCTGGGGATCGTCACCCTGATCAACGCCGTGCCGCTGTGGCTGGGCGCCCTGCATCAGGCCGGGGCGGCGCTGGTGCTGGCGGTCGCGACGGTGAACCTGTGGCTGGTCCGCCGGTCGCAACCGCGCCTGTTCATGTCCGGACCGAGGTCCAGGGGCCTCTGATCGCCAGGGTGATGCCGGGGTACATGATGTTGACGAACAGCACCTGGCCGTCAGGCGAGAAGACCGCGCCGGCGAACTCGCTGTTGCCGGCGAAGACATTGCGGCCGATCGTATAGGCCTTGCCGTCCGGGGTGACGCCCTTGAGGTGGTTGCGGATGTCCGAGGAGTAGTTGTCCTCGCAGACGATCAGATGACCCCAGGGGGCGACGATCAGGTTGTCGCCCATGTTCAGGGTCCGCTGGTCGGCGCTTTCGAGGAACAGCTGGAGTCGGCCGGGACGGCGGGTCTCGCCGCGGCGGCCCTCGTCGCGCGAGGGGACGTAGCGCAGGATCTGGCCCCGGCGCAGCGGCCCGCCCGAGGTGGCGGTCATGTACAGCTCGCCCTCGCCCCAGAAGATTCCCTCGCCCCGCGCCACCCGGGCGGCGCCGGCGGCATGGCCGCGGAAGCGCAGGTCGGCGTTCGGCGATTCGACCTCGTCCATGTCGATCCAGACCACCTCGCGCCAGTCGCCGACGGCCCATTCGCGGGCCTCCTGGTTGGTGGTGTCGGCGCCGGGCTTGCCCTTGAAGGCCATGGCCTGCAGGCGGCCGCCGTCGATCAGCTTGCCGGGCGTGGTCGGAATGAAGCGGTAGAACAGGCCGTCGTTCTTGTCCTCGGTCAGATAGACGACGCCGGTGCGGGGATCGATGCAGACGGCCTCGTGATCGAACCGGCCCATGGCCTTCAACGGCACGGGATCGACGAGGCCGGTCGCGGCGGCGGGGACCTCGAAGACATAGCCGTGGGATTTGGTCACATCGGCGTCGGCCGGGGTGTCCTCGGTCTCCTCGCAGGTCAGCCAGCTGCCCCAGGGGGTGTGGCCGCCGGCGCAGTTGGTCGAGGTGCCGGCCAGCGACAGGTGCTGGCTGACGGTCCGGCGGCTCTCGAGATCGTAGACGAGGGTCGTCGTCCCGCCGGGCAGGGGGCGACCGTCCTTGTAGGTGTCATAGCCCTTCGCCGGGTCGAGCAGGCCGATGCGCTCCTGATGGAAGCCGCCGGGGCCGAGGTTGCGGTGCAGACCGCTGGAGCCCTTGAGCTCGTGGTTGCGGACCAGGGCGACCTTGCCGTCGCCGAGATCGAAACAGCCCATGCCGTCGGGCTGGCCGGGGACGAACAGGCCGTCGTCCATGGTGTCGCCGCTCTGGGAGATGACCTGGTAGGTGAAGCCCTCGGGCAGGTCGAGGAGGCGGTTGGGATCGCGGACCAAGGGGCCGTAGCCGTGGACCTGGTTGACGTAGGTCTCTTCGGTCGCCGCCGTCTGGGCGCTGACGCTGCGGGCCAGGCCGGAGAAGGCGAGGGCGGCGGCGGAGCCGGTGAGAAGATCGCGACGCTGCAGACGCATGGGAGACTCCGGGACGGGCAGGGGGTTTACGCGGGACATAGCCGACGGTCATCAGGGTTCTGTGACGGTTCTCCCTCCCCGAGGCGGGGAGGGAGAGTGCAGGCATGACTCTTCGCCGCTCGTGACCGAGCGGGTGGGGAGAGAGCGGGACAGCCAGGCTTCGCCCGGTTGCGAATGAGTTTACCGTTTCGACGAGACAGGCTGCCCCGCGCGGTCGATTTCCACACGACCCTCCGGCTGGCGGGCCGATTGAGCC
>NZ_JAVHLH010000126.1 GCF_031082345.1 Brevundimonas sp.
ATTGCGGGAGAAGGGCATCCATGTGAACTGCGTGCTGCCGAGCATCATCGACACGCCCGAGAACCGCAAGGACATGCCCGACGCCGATCCATCGACATGGGTCCAGCCCTCCGACCTCGCCCGCGTCATGCTGTTCCTCGCCTCCCCGGACAGTCGGGCCATCACCGGGGCCTTGCTCCCGGTCACGGGCCGCGTCTGATGCAGCTGACGCGCTCGGTCCTCTACCTGCCCGCCAGCAACGCCCGCGCGATCGAAAAGGCGCGCGGCCTGGACGCGGACGCCGTCATCCTCGACCTCGAGGACGCCGTCGCCCCGGACGCCAAGGCCGGGGCGCGTCGTGCGGCCGTCGCCGCGCTGGAGGCCGGCGGTTTCGGGCCCCGCGTCGGCGTTCGGGTCAACGGTCTGGACACCCCTTGGGGCGCGGATGACCTGACCGCACTCTGTGTTCACAAGCCAGAATTCGTGGTCGCGCCCAAGATCGAGAGCCCGGAAGCCGTCCGCGACGTCGCCGCCCGGCTGCCCCAGGGGGTCGCTCTGTGGATCATGATCGAGACCCCCCTGTCGGTGCTTCGCCTCGACCGGATCGCCGGCGCCGGGGCGCCGCTCGCGGCCCTGATGCTCGGGATCAACGATTTCCGCGAACAGATGAACCTGGTGCTGGGCCACGATCGCGAGCCGCTCAAGCCCTGGCTGGCCGCCGTGGTCGCCGCCGCCCGCGGTCATGGCCTGCTGGCCATCGACGGCGTGGTCAACGCCACCGACGACGCCGACCGGCTCGCGGCCGAATGCCGGCAGGGCCGCGCCTTCGGCTTCGACGGCAAGAGCCTGATCCATCCGAACCAGATCGCCGCCGCCAACGCCGCCTTCTCCCCCTCGCCCGCGGAGGTCGCCAGGGCCGAGGAGGTAGTCGCCGCCTTCGCCGCCGCCGACGCCCAGGGCAAGGGCGCGATCCGGGTCGGCTACCGGATGGTCGAGCGGCTGCACCTCGAGGCCGCCCACCGTCTGCTGGCCCGGCACGCCGCCATCTCGACGCCGCCCCGGGACGGGCCTATCTAGTCCGTCCAGAAACAGAACCCAGCCGGCCCTCAAGCAGCGAGCGGCCGCGCCACGAGCGACAGGGCCACCTCTTTCCATGACCAAAGCCGTCATCGCCGCCACCGGCCTGTTCACGCCGGAGCAGTCCATCTCCAACGAGGAACTGGTGGCGGCCTACAACGCCTTCGCCGAGCGCTTCAACGAGCAGCACGCGGCCGGCATCGCCGCCGGCGACCTCGAGGCCCTGACCCCGTCCTCGGTCGAGTTCATCGAGAAGGCGTCCGGCATCCGGTCGCGCTTCGTGATCGACAAGGCCGGCGTGCTCGACCCGACCCGGATGGTCCCGAACATCCCGGAACGCGCCAACGACGAGCTGTCGGTGATGGCCGAGATGGCGGTGAAGGCCGCGCAGCAAGCCATCGCCGCCTGGGGCAAGCCGGTCAGCGAGATCGGCGCCGTCCTGTGCGCCGCCTCCAACATGCCCCGGCCGTATCCCGCCCTGTCGATCGAGGTGCAGCAGGCCCTGGGCATCGAGGGCTTCGCCTTCGACATGAACGTGGCCTGCAGCTCGGCCACCTTCGGCATCAAGACCGCCGCCGACTTCATCGCCTCGGGCTCGGTCAAGGCGGTGCTGATGGTCAATCCGGAGATCTGCTCGGCCCATCTGAACTTCAAGGACCGCGACAGCCACTTCATCTTCGGCGACGTCGCCACCGCCGTGATCATCGAGGCGGAGGACCAGGCGAAGGACGGCTGGGAGATTCTCGGGACCCGGCTGAAGACGGTGATGTCCAACAACATCCGCAACAATTTCGGCTTCCTGAACAAGGCGGCCCTGCCCACGGGCGAGGCCGAGCCGGTCGCCGCCAGCGGCCTGACCGACAAGATGTTCGTCCAGCAGGGACGCAAGGTGTTCAAGGACGTGGTGCCGATGGTCTCGGACATGATCGTCGACCACGCCGCCGAGCTGAGCGTCGACCCGACCGGCCTGAAGCGGCTGTGGCTGCACCAGGCCAACATCAACATGAACCAGTTCATCGGCCGCAAGGTGCTGGGCCGCGAGCCGACGCCGGAGGAGAACGTCATCATCCTCGACGACTACGCCAACACCTCCTCGGCCGGTTCGATCATCGCCTTCCACCTGCACCACGACGGCTTCCATCCGGGCGACACCGGCCTGATCTGCAGCTTCGGGGCCGGCTATTCGGCCGGGACGGTGTTCGTGCGCAAGCGGGCCTAGGAGCCTTACGCCGCCGCCACGGCCTCGATCTCGACCAGCCAGGCCTCGTCGAAGATGCCGGTGACGATCACGGTCAGGGCCGGCTGGCGCCCCGCCAGCCGCCGCCCCCGGACCTCGCGGTTCTCGAGGGCGTAGCTGCGGTCCGACAGGAAGGTCGTCACCTTGACGAGGTTGTCCAGCGTCATGCCGGCGGCGCCCAGCTGGGTCTCGATATTGTCCCAGACCTGTTCGCACTGGCCGGTGAAGTCGGCCGCCAGCGAGCCGTCGGGCGCGACCGGAATCTGGCCGGACAGGTACAGCCAGCGGCTGGGCCCCGTCACCTCCACCGCCTGCGGATAGGCGCCCTCGACCGGCGGCGAGCCGTCGCCGGTCAGGGGCCGTATCGTCGCCATCACTGGCGGGCGGCGTCCGAGCGGGCGCGCACCTGGGCGAACTCCGAGGTCGGCTTCCAGCCCGGCCAGTCCTCGCCGTTCGCGAGGTCGAGACCGAGGTGATACAGCAGGGTCAGGTTCTCGGTCGCCGAGGTCAGGTCCCAGTCCGCCGACCATTCGTCCGACGGCTTGTGATAGTCGGCCCCGAACTTGGCCCGCCACGCGGCCTCGCCGGCCTCCCGGCCGCCCTCGACCCAGTCCCAGCCGTGCCACGGCATGATCGCCGGCACGCCCGCCCGGGCGAAGGGGAAGTGGTCCGAACGGTAATAGAAGCCCTGCTCCGGCATGCCGTCGTCCGAGACGTAACGGCCCAGCGGCGCGGCCAGCGCCTGCAGCCGGTCCTCGAGGTCGTTCTGGCCCTTGCCGAAGATCGGCACGTCCTTCGTCGGCCCCGACAGCGGCAGCATGTCGATGTTGATGTCGGCGACGGTCGTCTCCAGCGGATACACCGGGTCGGCCGCATAGCCGTAGGCCCCCATCAGCCCCATCTCCTCGGCCGCCATATGGGCGAAGACGATCGAGCGCTCGGGCCGCGGGGCCTGGCTGATCTGGCGGGCCATCTCGACCACGCCGGCGGTGCCCGAGGCATTGTCCCAGGCGCCGTTGAAGATCTTGTCGTCGCCCGGCGTCTCCGGGTGCTGGGCCTCGCCGCCGACGTGATCCCAGTGGGCCGAATAGATGATGGTCTCGTTCGGCCGTTCGGTTCCGGGAAGCCGGGCCAGCAGATTGTGCGTGACCAGGGTCTCGCTGGTTTCGGCGGCGTCCACCGACAGGCTCACCCCGTTCAGCGCCACCGCCTTGAAGGCGCCGGAGCCGATGCTGTCCAGCTTGTCGATGTCGAGGCCGGCCGCGGTCGCCCACTGCAGCGCCACGTCGTGGTTGATGGCCATGGAGAATTCGAGGTCGGCGCCGCCCGGCGTCAGGGTCCGCGTCCGGCTCGCGTACTGGGTCATCCGGGTCCACATCGGCGAGGACGCCGGCTGGGGCACCAGGGTGACGAGGCCGACCGCGCCGCGGCGGAAGGCCTCGTCCGCCTTGTAGGCGCCCGACTCATAGTTGGTGCTGTACTCGCCGTTGAACAGCTCGCCCTCAGGCTCGCCGCCCATCACGACCACGACCTTGCCGCGCACGTCGATGTCGCCGTAGTCGTCCCAGTTCCGCTCCGGCGCGGTGATGCCGTAGCCGGCGAAGACCATCGGGGCGCCGCTGATCGAGGCGCGGCCGTCGTTGGTGGCGGCGCGCAGGGTCACGTCCGTCCCGACGGTCAGCGGATGGCTGACGCCGTCCGGGCCGGTCCAGCTGGCGCTGGCCGCATCCGCCACCGGCGTGAAGCGCTTCAGGTGCACCGGCTGCAGCCACTGGCCGTCTGGCCCGCCGGGCTCCAGCCCCATGGCCTCGTACTGCGCCTGCAGCCAGGTCAGCGTCATCCGCTCGCCCTCGGTGCCCGGATAGCGGCCCTGGAATTCGTCGGCGCTGATGGTGCGGATGTCGTTGCTGATCCGCTCGGCCGAAAAGTCCTGCGACAGGGCCGATCCGGCGGCGAACAGCAGCGCCGCGGCGGCGACGCCGCTGGTGAATGCACGAAACATAGAGGAACGCTCCATCCCGATTTTGGGCGCAGTCTAGGGCGGCCCCGACGGACCGCCCATTAAGTTTTCGTCATGTCCGCCTTGACTGGGCCGGCCCGTCTCAGTCCCGCGCCGAGGCGCTCGCGGCCCGGGCGGGACCGAATTCCGAGCCCGGCTTCCAGCCCGGCCAGTCGCGGCTGTTGGCCAGGTCGCGACCGATCCACAGCGCGACCTCCATGTCCTCGATCTGCCCCGCCAGATCCCAGTCGGCCGACCATTCGTCATCGGCCTGGTGGTAGCGTTTCGAGCCGTATTCATCGCGGGCCGCTTCGCGCGGCGCGACCGGCGGATCCCGGAACGCGCCGCCGCCCTCGGCGTAGGCCATGGGCACGCCGCGCTTGGCCAGCGGGAAGTGGTCGCTGCGGAAATAGCTGCCGGCGGCCGGGTTGGCGTCGGGCGCGATGCTCCGTCCCTGACGGGCGGCGGCGGCGGCCAGCAATTCGTCCAGCTCCGACTGGCCGTATCCGACCACGCCGAGGTCGGCGACCCGGCCATAGACATTCATCGCATCCATGTTGAACCCGGCTACGGTCTTCTCCAGCGGCCAGACCGGATTGGCGGCGTAGTATTCCGAACCCAGCAGGCCGCTCTCCTCGGCGGTGAAGCTGATCATCACGATCGACCGTTCCGGGCGCGGCCCCGCGCCCCAGATGCGGGCCAGTTCCAGCAGGGCGGCGGTGCCGGTGGCGTTGTCGACCGCGCCGTTGAAGATGGCGTCGCCGTTGGCGTCCGGCTCGCCCACCCCGATGTGGTCCCAGTGGGCGGTGTAGAGGATGGTCTCGTCCGGGTGCGTCGCGCCCGGCAGGCGGGCGAGGACGTTCTTCGTCGTGATCTGGGTGGCGGCCACGTCGAACATGCCGCTGAAGGTCGCGCCCGGCAGGGCGACCGGTCGGAAGTCGCGGCTGCGCGCCTGCACCTTCAGGGCGTCGAAATCGAGCCCCGACTTGCGGAACAGGTCGACCGCCACGTCGCGCTGGATCCAGCTTTCGACCGGGACGCGCTCGGCCGCCGCGTTCTCGCGCACGATGTCGAACTGCGGGCCGGACCAGCTGTTGGTCACCGTGGCCCAGCCATAGGAGGCCGGGGCGACCTCGTGGACGATGATGACGCCCGCCGCCCCGCGCCGGGCCGCCTCCTCGTATTTGTAGGTCCAGCGGCCGTAGTAGGTCATGGCCCGGCCGTTGAAGGTGTTCAGCTCGGGCTGCTCGAAATCGGCGTCATTGACCAGCACGACGATGACCTTGCCGCGCACGTCGACGTCTTTGAAATCGTCCCAGTTTCGCTCCGGCGCCGTGATGCCGTAGCCGGCGAAGACCAGCGGCGCGTCGTCCAGCATCACATGGTCGCCGGGCAGGCGGGTCGAGACCACGATCTGCTGGCCCTGCGTCAGGGGAACGGTCTCTCCGGCGATCTCGAAACTGGCCTGCACGTTCGAGGCCGTGAACCGGTTCAGGGTCACGTCCTGGGTCCAGCCGCCGTTCTCTCCCCCGGGCTGGAAGCCCGCCGCGGCGTAGTGTTCCGTCAGATAGCGGACCGTCATCGTCTCGCCCGGCGTGCCGATGCCTCGCCCCTGGAAGCTGTCGTCCGACAACACGCGGGCACGCTCGGACAGGCGGGCGGCGTCAAAGGCGGCGACGGGCGCCGGGGCCTCGGCGCCCGCGGTGGCGCAGGCGGAAATCAAGGCGCAGGCGGCAAGCGCGGCGGCGGACGAAAGGAGACGCATGGACGGAAACACCCTCAGCCGAAAACGAACCGGCCGGACGTTAGGGCGTCGATCCGCCCCTGTCGATGCGACAGCCGGCGCTAGCGCGGGGAGACGGCCCCCTCCGCCGGCCAGCCGGTGTCACCAACCCGGGTCAGGCGCATGTCGATCATCGGCCGGGGCGGCTGGCCCTCCGCGATATAGGTTCCGACCTCGTGCCAGGTCCCGTCGCGGACGACGGCGACGTATTCGATCCGGGCGTTCGGTCCGGCCGGCGTCTCCCAGCGGAAGCCGTCCTCGGTGCGCTCGAAGCGGTAGTCGCCGGAATAGCCGTTGGCGTATGAGCGGAACCCGTAACGTCCCTCGCGCTCGTTCCAGGACAGCACGGCCATGGCGTTGAACATCGTCGTGCCGTCGGCGGCGTAGCCCCGGCCCTCGATGACCTTGATCGATCCGCCGAGGAATGACCCGACCCGCTCGGTCTGGGTCAGGGTCTCGGGTCCGCCGGGACCGTGGACCACCGCCTGTCCGCGCCACTCCCCGTCCAGGAAGTCCAGCGCCCCGACGGCCTCGCGCTGGGCGACGGAACCGGCCGGTTGAACGGGGACCTGCGCGGAGGCCGTGACCGGCGCGGCGATCAGGATCGCGGCGGCGGCCGCGGACAACATCAGATGCATGGCTTTCATGACGGCCTCTCCCTTATGCTTTGCGTTGTAAAGCACTTGGTGACGCTTGGCAACCCGCGTTCGCCGGAGCCGAATCCGCCAGGCGGCGCAATTGAAAAACCCGCCGGCGCTGATGCCCCGGCGGGTTCGTCATTCGGCGGTGGCCGTCCCCTAGTGGGCGACGCCCTTCCAGATGCGGCGGTAGCTGACGTAGGTCACGCCGGCGAACAGGAACAGGAAGATCATCACGCCCAGGCCGGTCTGCTTGCGCTGGACCTGCTTCGGATCCGACGCCCAGGCGATGAAGGCGGCGACGTCCTTGGCGTACTGATCGACCGTCTCGGCCGAGCCGTCGTCATAGGTCACCTGACCGTCCATCAGCGGCGGCGGCATGGCGATGAAGCCGCCCTCCGGCACGTGGCCCTCGCCAGTCCAGTAGGAGCTCAGGTCGCCCGCCATATAGGGATTGTAGTACTGGCCCGGACCGACCCGCAGCCCGGCGGGCGGCGCCACATAGCCCGACATCAGCGAATAGATGTAGTTGGCGCCGTCGTGGCGCGCCTTGGCCATGACCGACAGGTCCGGCGGGGCCGCGCCCCCATTGCCGGCCGCCGCGGCGACGGCGTTGGGATAGGGGTTCGGGAATTTGTCGGCCGGCACGGCGTCGCGCATGATCGCCTCGCCGGTCTCGCTGTCGATGTCCGGCACCTGGGCCTCGGCGGCCAGAACCTTGACGAAGCGGTTGTCGGCCGGATTGGCCTGATGCGGGTCGTAGAACGGACCGCCCGGCTCGGCCAGGGTGCGGAAATGCATCAGGTCCATGCTGTGGCAGGACGCGCAGACCTCACGGTAGACCTTGTAGCCACGCTGCAGCTGGCCCTGGTCGAAGGTCCCGAACGGCCCCTCGAAGCTGAAGCCGCCGCTGCGCGGGTGCTTGGCGCCGCCGGCGGCAAGTGCGGGCTGGGCCGAGATGGCGAGGCCGGCCGCAACGGCGATCAGGACCAGGGTCTTTTTCATCGAACGCATCGAAGTCTCGAGGGTCATGGTCGGTCTCAGCCCTTCTGCTCGGAAGAGGCGGCGCCGAGCGGGGCGTCTACCGTGGGCAGAACCGGTTCGGAGATGGTCGCCGGGATAGGCAGCGGGGTCTCGCGCAGGCCAAGGAGCGGCATGATCACGATGAAGAAGGCGAAGTAGTAGAGCGTGAACAGGCGCGTCAGCCACAGGTAGCTGTTCAGCTGGCCGTCGAAGAGGACGAAGCTGGGCATGCCCGGCACCACCTGGGCG
>NZ_JAVHLH010000127.1 GCF_031082345.1 Brevundimonas sp.
GAGGTCTTCAGAGGCCGATGGAATTCAATGCCCTGCGCCGCGGCCAACAGTTCGATGGCCACGACGGCGGCGGTGTTCTCGGCCATGTCCAGCAGGCGGCGCGCGCCGTGGGTGGCCATGGAGACGTGGTCCTCCTGATTGGCCGAGGTGGGCACGGTGTCGATGCTGCAGGGGTGGGCCACCATCCGATTCTCCGCCACCAGCGCCGCCGCGGTGACCTGGGCGATCATGAAGCCGGAGTTCAGGCCGCTCTCCTTCACCAGGAAGGCGGGCAGGTCGCTCATCTTCGGGTCGACGAGGATCGAGGTGCGGCGCTCCGAGATGTTGCCGATCTCGCACAGGGCCATGGCGATCATGTCGGCGGCGAAGGCGACCGGCTCGGCGTGGAAATTGCCGCCCGAGATGACGTCGCCGTCCTCGATGAAGACCAGCGGGTTGTCGGTCACGGCGTTGGCCTCGCGCGCCAGCGTGGCGGCGGCGTTGGTCAGCACGTCCAGCACGGCGCCCATGACCTGCGGTTGGCAGCGCAGGGAGTAGGGATCCTGCACCTTGGCGCAGTCGTGGCGGTGGCTGTCTCGGATGGCCGAGCCGGCCATCAGGGCGCGCAGACGTTCGGCCACGGCGATCTGACCCGGCTGGCCGCGCAGGGCGTGGATGCGGGCGTCGAACGGGGCGTCCGAGCCCTTCAGCGCATCGACCGACAAGGCTCCCGCCGCGATCCCGGCGGCGAAGGCGGCCTCGGCGGCGAACAGGCCGGCGAGGGCGAGGGCGGTGGAGCACTGGGTGCCGTTGAGGAGGGCCAGCCCTTCCTTGGGGCCCAGCACCAGGGGCTTGAGGCCGACGCGGGCGAGGGCGGCCTCGGCCGACAGGGTCTCGCCCTCGTGGCGGGCCTCGCCGACGCCGATCAGGACGCACGACATATGGGCCAGGGGGGCGAGGTCGCCCGAGGCGCCGACCGAGCCCTTGGACGGGATGCAGGGCAGGACGTCGGCGTTGACGAGGGCGATCAGGGCCTCGAGCGTCTCGCGGCGGATGCCCGAGGCCCCTTTCGACAGGCTGGCGATCTTCAGCACCATCAGCAGGCGGACGATCCGGTCATCCAGCAGCGGGCCGACGCCGCAGGCGTGGCTGAGCACCAGGTTCTTCTGCAGCGTCTCGAGGTCCTCCGTGGCGATGGAGGTGTTGGCCAGCAGGCCGAAGCCGGTGTTGACGCCATAGACGGTGCGCCCCTCGGCGACGATGGCCGCGACCACGGCCGCGCCGCGCTCGACGGCGGTCCAGGCGGAAGGAGCGAGGGCGACGGTGGTCGGGGCGTCGAGGACGGCGCGGAGTTGGGCGAGGGTGAGGGGGGACTGGCCGAGGGTGAGGGGGGTCATGATCAGGCCTTCAGGCTCGGCAGGTTGAGGCCGTGTTCGCGCGCCGCCTCTTTCGCGATCTCATACCCGGCGTCGGCATGGCGCATCACCCCGGTCGCCGGGTCGTTCCACAGCACCCGCTCCAGACGTTTCGCGGCCTCCGGCGTGCCGTCGGCGACGATCACCACGCCCGAGTGCTGCGAATAGCCCATGCCGACCCCGCCGCCGTGGTGCAGCGACACCCAGCTGGCGCCCGAGGCCGTGTTCAGCAAGGCGTTCAGCACCGGCCAGTCGGATACGGCGTCCGATCCGTCAATCATTGATTCCGTCTCGCGGTTGGGGCTGGCGACCGAGCCGGAGTCGAGGTGGTCGCGGCCGATGACGATCGGGCCGCTGAGCTCGCCCGAGGCGACCATGTCGTTGAACATCAGGCCGGCGCGGTGCCGGTCGCCGAGACCGATCCAGCAGATGCGGGCGGGCAGGCCCTGGAAGGCGACGCGTTCCTTCGCCATGTCCAGCCAGCGGTGCAGGCCGGCGTTGTCGGGGAACAGCTTTTTCATCGCCGCATCGGTCTTGCGGATGTCGTCCGCATCGCCGGTCAAGGCCGCCCAGCGGAACGGGCCGATGCCGCGGCAGAACAGCGGGCGGATATAGGCCGGGACGAAGCCGGGGAAGGCGAAGGCGTCCTCGACGCCCTCGTCATAGGCGACCTGGCGGATGTTGTTGCCATAGTCGGTGACGGGGATGCCCTGCGCGTGGAAAGCGAGCATGGCCTTCACATGGACAGCCATCGACTTGCGGGCCGCGGCCTCGACGGCGGCGGGATCGCTCTGCCGCTTCGTCTCCCACTCCGGGACGGTCCAGCCCTGCGGCAGGTAGCCGTTGACGGGGTCGTGGGCCGAGGTCTGGTCTGTCACCAGATCAGGCCGCACGCCGCGCCTGACCAGTTCAAGCAATACATCCGCCGCGTTGCCCAACAGCCCGACGGATATCGCCTTTCCGTCCGTCTTCGCCGTTTCGATCAGGGCCAGGGCCTCGTCCAGCGTCTCGGCCATGACGTCGAGGTAGCGGGTCTTCAGCCGCATCTCGATGCGGCTGCGCTGGCATTCGACGGCCAGGCACGAGGCCCCCGCCATGGTCGCCGCCAGCGGCTGGGCCCCGCCCATGCCGCCGAGCCCGGCGGTCAGGATCCATTTGCCCGACCAGTCGCCGCCATAGTGCTGGCGCCCGGCCTCCATGAAGGTCTCGTAGGTGCCCTGAACGATGCCCTGGGTGCCGATGTAGATCCACGAGCCGGCCGTCATCTGGCCGTACATCATCAGCCCCTTGCGATCGAGCTCGTTGAAATGCTCCCAGGTCGCCCATTTCGGCACCAGGTTGGAGTTGGCGATCAGCACCCGGGGCGCGTCGGCGTGGGTGCGGAACACGCCGACCGGCTTGCCCGACTGGACCAGCAGGGTCTGGTCCGGTTCGAGCTCGCGCAGTTCGTGGACGATGCGGTCGAACGACGCCCAGTCCCGCGCGGCCTTGCCGATGCCGCCGTAGACCACCAGGTCCTCCGGCCGCTCGGCCACCTCCGGGTCGAGGTTGTTCATCAGCATCCGCAGCGCCGCCTCGGCGGCCCAGGTCTTCGCCGTCATCTCGGGGCCGCGGGGGCTGCGGATGACGCGGGTGTTCGGGGTCTGTTGAGTCGTCATGGCGGCCTCTCTACGCTGCCCGCCCATGACCATGGAAGACTCAGACGCGCTCGGCTGGCGCAGCATCGCCGACCTGACCGGCGATCATCCCGACGCCTCCGTCGCCCTGATCGGCGCCGGCCTCAACGAGCGCTCCCTGACGCCCGGGCGCTGCGACCTCGGTCCGAAGGCCTTCCGGGCGGTGCTGCCGCGCTTTTCGACCTATGACGTCGAGACCGGCGCCGAGCTGTCGACCCGCGTCCACGACGCCGGGGACGTGGCGCTGAAGGGCGTGTCGCCTGCCGACGCCTTCCGTCCCGTGCGCGACGCCGCAGCAGCCCAGGCCCGCCGGGCCCTGACCGTTCTGATCGGCGGCAACAACGCCATCACCCGCCCCGGCGTCCACGCCCTCGGCCTCGATCGGGTCGGCGTCCTTACCCTCGACGCCCATTTCGACCTGCGCGACACCGACCAGGGCCTGACCAACGGCAACCCGATCCAGGCCCTGCTCGAGGATGGCCTTGCCGGCGACCGCATCAGCCAGATCGGCCTCGCCCCCTTCGCCAATACGAAACGGGCCCACGACAAGGCGAAGGCCGCGGGCATTTCGGTGCGGACGGCGCGGGAGTGCCGCGAACAGGGGCTGGCGGTCGTAGTGGCCGAAGAACTGGCCCGCCTCTCGACGCTGTGCGAGGTCCTCTTCGTCGACTTCGACATCGACGTCATCGACCGCAGCCAGTGGCCGGCCTCGCCCGGCGCCCGGCCGGGCGGGGTCTCGGCGCAGGACTTCTTCGACGCCACGCGGGCGATCGGGGCCCATCCGAAGGTGAAGGCGGTCGACCTGACCGAATACGATCCCTCGCTGGAGATCGGCGACCTCGGCTCGCTGACGGCGGGGCGGTGGTTCTGCGAACTGCTGGCGGGATTCGAACGGCGATGATCCGCGCCGACAGACTCATCACCGACTGCCGCCTCGCCGCCATGGTCGAGGGCGGCGCGCCCTACGGCGCCATTGACGACGGCGCTGTCCTGATCGCCGACGGCCGTATCGTCTGGGCCGGCCCGCGGGCCGATCTGCCCGCGCACGAAACGGCGGCGACCGACCGCCTCGACGGCCGCTGGGTCACGCCCGGCCTGATCGACTGCCACACCCATCTGGTGTTCGGCGGCGACCGCTCGGGCGAGTTCGAACAGCGGCTCGGCGGCGCGACCTATGAGGAGATCGCCCGCGCCGGGGGCGGCATCGTCTCCTCCGTCGCGGCGACCCGGGCGGCGTCGGAGGAAGACCTCTACGCCTCCGCCCTGACCCGGCTGGCGGGCCTCAAGGCCACCGGCGTCACCACGGTGGAGATCAAGTCCGGCTACGGCCTCGACCACGACAGCGAGCTGAAGATGCTGCGCGTCGCCCGCCGCCTCGGCCGCGAGGCCGGCGTGCGGGTCCGCACCAGCTACCTCGGCCTCCACGCCGTGCCGCCGGAGCACCGCGCCGACCGCGCCGCCTATGTGGACAAGGCTGTGGATGAAATCCTGCCCGCGGCCCATGCCGAAGGTCTCGTCGACGCCGTCGACGCCTATTGCGAACCCATCGCCTTCTCCACCGCCGAGGTCGCCCGGCTGTTCGACAAGGCCCGCGCCCTCGGCCTGCCGGTCAAGCTACACGCCGACCAGCTGTCCGACGGCGGCGGCGCGGCCCTGGCGGCGAAATACGGCGCCCTGTCGGCCGATCACATCGAACACAGCGGCGAGGCCGGCGTCCGGGCCATGGCGCAGGCCGGCGTCGTCGCCGTCCTGCTGCCCGGCGCCTATCTGATGCTGCGCGAGACCACGCCGCCGCCCGTCGACCTGCTGCGCCGCCACGGCGTGGCCATGGCCGTGGCCACCGACTGCAATCCCGGCACCTCGCCGGTCGCCTCGATGACGGCGGCGCTCAACCTGGCCTGCGTGCAGTTCCGTCTGACCCCGGAGGAGGCGCTGGCCGGGGCGACCCGCGTCGCGGCGAAGGCGCTGGGTCTGTCCGGAGAGGTCGGAACGATCGAGGCCGGCAAGGCCGCCGACCTCGTCGTCTGGGACATCGAGCGCCCGGCCGAGCTCTTCTACTGGCTCGGCAAGCCGCTGCTGCACGCCCGCTATGTCGCCGGCGTCGCCGATCGCTGATCGCCCGCAAGGCCGAATCCCCGCACCCTGCCGCCATGCGTTTCGCCCGCGACCGCACCGAAGGCTACCTGCTCGCCGCCCTGATCGCGGTGACCGTGGCGCTCGCGGTCGTCACCGGCCTGTCGGTCGAGGCGGTGCTGGCTCAGGGCTGGTAGGCGGTCTTCGCGGCCAGATCCGGCCGCGGCCGCTCCAGCGGCCCCTCGGCCAAGGCGCCGATATGGATGAAGCCGGCGATCTGTTCCCCCGCCATCACCCCGATGACTTCAGTGGCCTGCGGGTCGTAGCTGTACCAGTCCGTGATCCAGCTGGCCGAATAGCCCAGCGCGTCGGCGGCGTGTTCGAGGTTCATGCACACCGCTCCGGCCGAGAGCTGCTGCTCCCACACCGGCACCTTGTGGCCCTCGACCGGCGTCGACACCACCAGGATGGTCAGCGGCGGCGCGGTCAGCTTGGACAACACCTTGCGCGCCTTGGCCGGATCGGGCTGGCGCGCCGCATGCGGCAGCAGGGCCTCCGCCAGCGCCGCCCGGCTCTGCGGCCCCATCACCACGAACCGCCACGGGAACAGCTTGCCGTGGTCCGGCGTCCGGGCGCCCAGTTCGAGGATGCGCGCGACCTCCGCCGGCGAGGGACCGGGGGCGACCAGCGACTGGGCCGGGGCCGAACGGCGCACGGCCAGTCGCGCCTGCAGTTCGGCGGACGGCGTCGGAAGGGGGAGGGCCTGGCCCAGATCGGCGTCGGACATGCGGTCTAGCTAGTGGTCCCGCCCGCTCTGCGCCATATCCGGGCGATGACAGATTCCCGCGACGCCTTCGACGCCGACCGTCCGACCCCCGCCTGGGACGACGGAACCGACCGCCCGCCGCCGTGGCGCAGCGCCGGCGAGAGCGTCCTGTTCGAGAATCCGTGGATGCGCCTGACCCGCCATCCCGCCAGCGCGCCGACCGGGCTGGAGGCCGACTATGTGGTGATGCGCCCGAGGAACCTCTCGGTCGGCGTGCTGCCGATCCACGACGACGGGACCGTCACCCTGGTCGGCCAGCAGCGCTTCGCCCTGATGAACTGGTCGTGGGAGATGCCCGAGGGCGGCGCCCCGTTCGACGAGGCCCCGATCGAGGGCGCGCGCCGCGAACTGGCCGAGGAGGCGGGCCTCCGCGCGGCGTCCTGGCGCGAGGCGCTGAAGGTCGAGATGAGCAACTCGATCACCGACGAACGGGCCGTGGCGTGGATCGCCTGGGAGCTGGATCCCGTGGCCGTCGCGCCGGACCCGACCGAGATCATCCGCATCGCCCGTGTCCCGTTCGGCGACCTGCTGCGCGAGATCGGGCGCGGGTCGGTGCGCGACATGTTCACGGTGGCGACGACGCTGCGGGCCTACCATATGGCCCGCGAGGGCGAACTGCCGCCCGAACTGGCGAAGGCCATGCTGGCCAGCGTATGATGACGCCGAAGGAGCCCCGGATGCCCAAGCTCGAAGTCGTCGCCCTCCAGACCGACACCTGGGGCCAGCTGCGCGCCGCCGCCCAGGACACCGCCCGCGCCGAGCCGTTGCTGGCGTCCCAGATCAATGCGGTGGTCCTGTCGCACGGAGATCTGGCCGCGGCCCTGAGCTATCAGATCGCCCGCAAGCTGGCCGACGCCGAACTGCCGGCGATGTCGGTGCGCGAGGTCTGCCTCGAGGCCTATGCCGCCGATCCGTCCATGGTCACGGCCGCCGAGGCCGACCTGCGCGCCGTCGCCGAGCGCGACCCCGCCATCAAGACGCTTCTGCAGCCCTTCCTCTACTTCAAGGGCTTCCAGGCGCTGCAGGGCCACCGCGTGGCCCACTGGCTGTGGACCCGCGGGCGCGAGGCCCTGGCCTTCCATTTCCAGAGCCGCATGTCCGAGCTGTTCCAGGTCGACATCCATCCGGCGGCGCGGCTGGGCTCGGGCCTGTTCCTCGACCACGGCACCGGCATCGTCATCGGCGAGACGGCGGTGGTCGGCGACGAGGTGTCGATGCTGCACAACGTCACCCTCGGCGGCACCGGGGCCGAGCGCGGCGACCGCCACCCCAAGATCGGCAGGGGCGTGCTGCTGGGCGCCGGGGCCAAGGTGCTGGGCAACATCGTGGTCGGAGACTACGCCAAGGTCGCGTCCGGCTCGGTGGTGCTGAAGCCGGTGCCGGCGGGCTGCACCGTCGCCGGCGTCCCGGCCCGGCTGGTCAACTGCCCGACCGGGGCGGCGCCGGCGCGGACCATGGATCATACCCTGGCCGACATCGTCTACGACTTCGTCATCTGAAGTCTCCTCCCCAACTCATGGGGCGGAAAACGCCTTCCCCTGTCGCGCCCGATTCTCTAGGGTCCGCCGCTCAATACAGACCTGAGGCCGACCATGAACACCGCCGACATGAAGCGCGTCGAGACGCACCTGAAGCGCACCTTCAACACCGGCGGCATCATCCTGAAGCCCCGCGGCAAGCCCAATGACTCCTGCGAGGTCTATGTCGGCGACGAATTCATCGGCGTCGTCTTCGAGGACGAGGACGAGGCCGGCAGCTTCATGTTCGAGATGGCCATCCTGGCGGAAGACCTGCCGGAAGCCTGATCGGCCCCGGGCTATCGCGCACGAAAAAGCGCCGGAGGATCGCTCCTCCGGCGCTTCGTCGTTTCAGACTGTGATCAGCGCTTGCCGAAGATCATGTCGAGGATGCCGTTCAGGAAGCCCTTGCTCTCGGCCGGTTTGGCGGCCGGGGCCGGCGCGGCGGCCGGAGCAGCAGCCGGAGCGGCGGCGGGCCTCGGAGCAGCG
>NZ_JAVHLH010000128.1 GCF_031082345.1 Brevundimonas sp.
CTGGTTCCCGCCGCCGCCGCCCTCGCGGCCGCCTGCTCGCCGCTGGCCGCGTTCAACGCGCTCGGTCCGCGCGACGGCGGCGCGCGGCGACTGGCGAGCGGCGTCCGCTACGGCGACGATCCGCGTCAGAGGATGGACGTGCTGGGCCCGACGGCCGCGCCGGCGCAGCCATGGCCGATGCTGGTGTTCTTCTATGGCGGCGGCTGGGACTCCGGTTCCCGGGCCAACTACGGCTGGGCGGCGCATGCGCTGGCGGCGCGGGGCTTCGTCGTCGCCGTGCCGGACTATCGGCTGGTCCCGACCGTGCGCTTCCCCGGCTTCATCGAGGACGCGGCGGCGGCGACGGCGCGGGCGGGCGAACTGGCCGCGTCCTGGGGCGGCGATCCGGGACGGCTCGGCGTCCTCGGCCATTCGGCGGGGGCTCATCTGGCGATGATGATCGCGTTGGACCGCCGCTACATGGCCGCGGCCGGCGCGCCCGGCCTGATCCGGGCGGCGGCGGGGCTGGCGGGGCCGTACGACTTCCTGCCGCTCGACGTTCCGGCCTCGATCAACGCCTTCGGCCGGGCCCCCGACCTGACCCTGACCCAGCCGGTCACCTTCGTGCGCCCGGACGCCCCGCCCCTGTGGCTGGGCCACGGGACCGAGGACGACGTCGTCCATGCCGAGGATGCGACCATCCTGTGCGAGCGCATGACCGCGGCCGGCGGGCGCTGCGAGGCCACCCTCTACCCGGGCCTGAACCATGCCGACCTGATCGCGACCTTCTCGCCGCTGTTCCGCAAGAAGGCGCCGGTGCTGGACGACGTCAGCGGCTTCCTGCGGCGCGAGCTGGCCTGAAGCGCTCAAGCCTCGCCATTGTCATCTTCTTCCGTTATCGGAGGCCATGACAGACACGAATATTTCGGCCCTGAGCGGCCCGGAGGCGCTGGACCGCCTCGAAACCCTCTACAACCAGGCCGTGGCCAATCTGCGCGAGGCGGTGCGGACCTTTCTGGCCACCGGCCAAAGGCCCGATCCCGAGGCGCGCGCGCGGGGCCTGTTCTCCTATCCCGAGCTCAAGGTCAGCTGGTTCGGCGAGCGGCCGGCCAATCTGGCTACCCGCGCCTACGCCCGCATCTCGCGCCCGGGCGTCTATTCGACCACCATCACACGGCCGGAGCTGTTCCGCCCCTATCTGACCGAGCAGCTCGGCCTGCTCGAGTCCGACTACGGCGCCACCTTCGACGTCGGCCCGTCGGAGCAGGAGATTCCCTTCCCCTATGTGATGGACGGGTCGGACGTGACGCTGGACCGCAGCCAGACCGCCGCCGTGGCGCGCTACTTCCCCACCACCGACCTGGCCCATATCGGGGACGAGATCTCCGACGGCCTGTTCGCGCCGGGCCGCGACTTCCCCCTGTCCCAGTTCGACGGCCTGCGCACCGACTTCTCCCTGGCCCGGCTGCGCCACTACACCGGGACCCCGGTGGAGGACGTGCAGTCCTATATTTTGTTCACCAATTACAACAGGTACGTCGATGAGTTCGTGCGCTGGGCCTGCGCCCAGCTCGCCGATCCGGACAGCCCCTATGAGACGCTGTCGTGCGCCGGCGGGGTGGTGATCACCCGCGACACCCCCAATCCCGAACAGGCGGTGATGGATGCGGCCTGGAAGAAGCACCAGATGCCGGCCTATCACCTGACCGCGCCGGGCTGGAACGGCATCACCCTGGTCAACATCGGCGTCGGCCCGTCCAACGCCAAGACCATCTGCGACCACCTGGCCGTGACCCGGCCCCACGCCTGGATGATGATCGGCCACTGCGGCGGGCTGCGCGACAGCCAGATCATCGGCGACTACGTCCTGGCCCACGCCTATCTGCGCGACGACCATGTGCTGGACGCGGTGCTGCCGCCCGACATCCCCATCCCGTCGATCGCCGAGGTCCAGCGCGCCCTCTACGACGCCGCCAAGATGGTTTCCGGCGCCCCGGGCGAAGAGGTCAAGCGCCGCCTGCGCACCGGCACGGTGGTGACCACCGACGATCGCAATTGGGAGCTGCGCTATTCGAAATCGGCCCAGCGCTTCAACCAGAGCCGGGCCGTGGCCATCGACATGGAAAGCGCCACCATCGCCGCCCAGGGCTATCGTTTCCGGGTGCCCTACGGGACCCTGCTGTGCGTCTCGGACCGGCCGCTGCACGGCGAGATCAAGCTGCCGGGCCAGGCCAACCGCTTCTACGAGGGTTCGATCTCGGAGCACCTGCAGATCGGCATCCAGGCCGTCGACCTGCTGCGCGCGGAAGGCTCGCGCCTGCATTCGCGCAAGCTCAGGGCCTTCGACGAGCCGCCGTTCCGGTAGAATTTCCGGTTGCAGCCGCCCGCTACATTCGGGGCGATACAAGCGCGACAAGCGGCCCGCGACATCGTCGACAAAACCGGCGACAACCTCGACATCCGTTACATGCGGTCGTCGCCTACTTCTTCAGCCGCTTCGCATTGGCGACGGCGGTGGCGTGGATGGGCCGCAGGGCCTCGGCCTGGCCCTTCAGCAGTTCGCTGTTGAGCGTCAGCATCTGGCTCGCGGCCCGGCTCCACCAGCCGACGGCGTAGCTGTACTGCGCCTGCATCGCCGCGGCGGGCGTGCCGGCGGCGGCCATGGCCGAAACCGCCTTCGAGGCCAGTCCGGCCTCGGTCATGACGCCGGAGCCGAGGCGGCCGCCGATGTCGCCGAACGT
Organism: Brevundimonas sp.; assembly: GCF_031082345.1. Classification (GTDB taxonomy): domain Bacteria; phylum Pseudomonadota; class Alphaproteobacteria; order Caulobacterales; family Caulobacteraceae; genus Brevundimonas. The sequence goes on from NZ_JAVHLH010000128.1 coordinate 2,721, forward strand.
CTTCGCCATGGCCGAGGCCGAGGCGGACAGGGCCTCGACCTTTTCGGTGCTCATCAGGGACATCTCGGTCAGGTCGATCTTGCGCGGATCGGCCAGGCCGGCGGCCATGATCTCCAGCCGGGCGTTGATGACGTCGCCGGCGGCCTGCAGCATCTCCCCGCCGGACAGGGCCGTGCGGGTCGCCCGGGCCCCGTCGCGATTGAGGCGGCGGCCGGTCTTGAGAGCTTTGTCGAACTGGGTCATGCGCCAGCCTTGGGCCGCAATCAGGGCTGCGGCAAGACCTCGGCGGCGAAGTCGGCGACGTCCTTCAGCAGGGCCGGCACGGCGGCGTCGATGATCTGCCGGCCCTTCTCCGGACTGGCCTGCAGCGGATCGGAGCCGATCCGGCCGTCCGGGAAGCGGGCGCGGTAGTCGAGGGCGTCGCGGATCGGGCCCACAGGGGCGATCTTCGGATCCAGCTCGGCGGTCTTGACCCGTTCAGGGTAGGCGGCCTGGGTGACGGCGATCTCGGACGGGGTGGCGTGCATGCCGTGGCCGGTCGGGAACATCTTCGTGCAGAAGCCGTGCACGCCCGGCAGGTCCCACCAGTTCTTCAGCTTGAGCACGAACGGCGGCTGCTCCTCGACAAAGGACCAGTCGGCGTAGATCTCGGCGAAGGTCGCCTCGATGGTGGCGACGTTTCCGCCGTGACCGTTGAGGAAATAGATCCGCTCGAAGCCATGCCGGCTCAGCGACGAGACCCAGTCGGTGATCGCGGCCATGAAGGTCGAGGGGCGCAGGCTGATGGTGCCGGCGAAGGCCAGGTGATGCTGGGCCATGCCGATGTTGAAGGTCGGGGCCACGACCAGAGACTCATCCTGCTTCTCCGCCGCGTGGGCGATGATCTCGGGGCACAGCCAGTCGGTGCCCAGCAGGCCGGTCGGCCCGTGCTGCTCGTTCGAGCCGATCGGCACGACCACCGTTTTCACGGTCTGCAGCCGCGCATCGATCTCGGGCCAGGACGACAGGTGAATCAGCATGGGGGAAACTCCGGAAACAGACCGGGGCTGCCTAAACCCCTGCGCCGCCCGCGCCAACCCTTGCCGCCATGGAGGGTGTCGGGGAAACGGTCCGGAGCCCGATCGTGCGCGCCGGGCCCCTGAGGGGCGCCACAATGACTCCCGCGCCGGAATCCGCTACCCTGCATTGAAGGGGATGGGGGGCGGAGGATGCAGGACCCAGCTCGCTTGGCGCCGCCAGGGTTTCACCCTGCTCTGAACATCGACGTCCTGGCGCTCGTCGCCGATTCCGTGATCTGCACGGACGAGAACGGCCGCATTCTGGTCTTCAACCGGGCGGCCGAGCAGGCTTTTGGCTACGACGCGAGCGACGTGATCGGCCAGCCGGTGGAAATGCTGCTCCCGCCGGGCGACCGCGCGGAGCACGTGCACCAGGTGCGAAGCTTCGCCTCGAGGGACGGCGCCAGGAAGCGGCTCATGGGCCATCGCCGGGAGGTCCGGGGCCGCCGCAAGAGCGGCGAGGAGTTTCCGGCCGAGGCCATGGTGTCGCGCCAGACCATCGAGGGCCGGACGATCCTGACCGTAGTGCTTCGGGACATCACCGAGCGCAAGGCGTTGGAGGAACTGCGCGAGGCGCTGGCCCGCGAACTTGAGCACCGGATGAGGAACGTGCTCTCGGTCGTGAACTCCATTGTCACGATCAGCGCCGCGAACGCCGTGAACATGGAAACGTTCAAGGAGTCGCTGCTGGGAAGGCTGAAGGCCCTGGCCGCCACCCAAGGCGCCCTCGGACTGGGTGCGCAGGAGGGCGCCGCTCTGAGCGCGCTTTTGCTGGCGGAGCTGGCGCAGTACCAGACCCCGGCCGGAACGAACGTGAGGATTGAAGGGCCGCTCGTGTCGCTGGGGCCGAGGGCGGCCCAGATGCTCGCTCTGGCCGTCCATGAACTGGCGACCAATTCGGCGAAATACGGCGCGCTGAGCCATGCCGGGGGGTGCGTCGAGGTGATGTCCGCCTTCAAGGGCAAGGGGGACAAGGCCCTGCTTGTCATCCAGTGGCGGGAAACCGGAGGGCCGCCCGTGACCCCGCCGACCCGCCAGGGTTTCGGCACGCGTCTCATCACCCAGGTCGTGGCGAAGGCCCTTCGTGCCGACGTGGCCATGGACTACCGCCCGGAAGGACTGACCTGCCGGATCACGGCGCCGAGGACCATGGTGGAGCTTGATCGGCAGGATCAGGCGCGGACGCGGGCTTGACCCCGGCCCCCGAAACCCGACCTTGGTCGTTCTGGCGACGCCCGCCTGATCGACGAAGCCCATGGCCAGACCCGCGACTTCCAAACCTCGCCTCCGGGCCGCCGAGCCCGCCCCCAAACGCCCCGCCGTGATGACCGGCGCCGTGGTCCCGGTGTTGGGCTGGCCGCCGGACGAGGACCGGGTCGAGGCGATCTTCGAGCGGCTGGCGCGGGTCATGCCCGATCCAAAGACCGAACTGAATTTCTCCAGCCCCTTCACCCTGGTGGTCGCCGTGGCCCTGTCGGCCCAGGCCACCGACGTCGCGGTCAACAAGGCGACGGACCGGCTGTTCGCCGTCGCCGACACGCCGGAGAAGATGCTGGCGCTGGGCGAGTCGGGGCTGATCCCATTCATCTCGTCGATCGGCCTGTATCGCGGCAAGGCGCGCAACGTCATCGCCCTGAGCCGCCTCGTGCTGGAGCAGCACGGCGGCGAGGTGCCGATGACCCGCACCGCGCTTCAGGCCTTGCCCGGCGTGGGGCGCAAGACCGCCAGCGTGGTGCTGAACGAGCTCGGGATCGAGCCGGCCATCGCGGTCGACACCCACGTATTCCGCGTCTCGCACCGGCTGGGGCTGGCCAACGCCGGGACCCCCGACAAGGTCGAGGCCCAGCTGCACCGGATCGTGCCGGAGGACTGGCTGCCCAAGGCGCACCACTGGTTGATCCTGCACGGGCGGTATGTCTGCACGGCGCGGAAGCCGAAATGCAGCGCCTGCGTGATCAGCGACCTGTGCCCGTCGCGGGCGGGGCTTCAGGCGCTGGGCGAGGCGATTTAGAGGCGCGCCTTCACCGCCTCCGCGAACCGCGCCCCACCCTCCGGCGCGGAGCCCAGGTAGAAGTCGGGCTCGATCAGTTCGGCCTCCATCAGCAGCCATTGGCCGTCCGGGCCCCGGGCCATGTCGATGCGGGCGTAGAGCAGGGCTTCGTCGATGGCGGCGAGAGCCTGCTCCGCCAGGGCCAGGGCGCCGGCGGGCGGTTCGGGCAGGGCGGCGTACTGGCCGCCGAACTGGACCTGGATGCGGAACTCGCCCGTGATCGGCCGCTTGTTGACCACATGGCTCAGCCGGCCGCCGAAGAACAGCAGCGAGGTTTCGCCCTCGGTCTCGATCGACGGCAGATAGGGCTGGATCATCGCCGGGCCGTCGGGCGCGTCGGCCAGCGGCTCGCCCCGCGACAGGCGCAGGGTCTTCCACGCGCCGCCGGAGACGCGCGGCTTGACGATGAGCACGTCCGAACCGAACCGGTCGAAGGCCGCGTCGACGTCATCCTGGGTCGGGCCGTCGACCCAGAGGGTCGGCGGGATCGCCACGCCCTTGTCGGCCAGCCGCCCGAGGTAGGATTTGTCCGAGTTCCAGCCGATCACTTCGGCCGGATTGAGCATCGGCACGCCCGCCGCCGCCCAGGTCGCGCAGGCGCGCATCCAGCGGGCGTGGTCGCGATGATAGCCCCAGACGATCAGCGGCAGGACCAGCGGAAACCCGGCCAGGCCGGAGGCGTCCTCGACATGATCGGTCCACGGCGTCGGCTCGACCTCGATCCCGGACGGGGCCAGGGCTCCGGCGAGGCGCTCCAGCACTCCGGGCCACTGGCCGGCGTAGGAGGCGTCGGCGGGATCGGGGGTCAGGACGGCGACACGGGTCATTGGGCGCCCTCGATCGCCGAGCAGTCGCCGCCCAGGGTCTGCGACCCCTGCGCGGCGCTGTAGGCCAGCTCGCGATGGTCCGCCTTGCCGATCAGATATCTCAGAGGCGGGTCTTCGCCGGGGGCCGCCTCGACCACCCAGGCCTCGACCGGTCCCGAGGCGGTCTCGACGGTTTCGGAGCCGGTCACCCGGATCGAGAAGCGCCCGAAGCCCTTGTCGTACTGCCAGTACGGCAGGCTGAACGCCGCGCCCTCGGCCAGCGGCAGGGCCGCGAAGGTCAGGCCGAACAGATTGCCCTCCCACACCGGGCCGGCCAGCGGCGCGTCGATCGGGGTGACGGCCCCATCGTCCTCGATCCGTTCGCCGGTGATCCGGTCGTCGGCATAGTCCACACGGACATGCATCTCGCCCTTGCGGCGGTTGATCACGGACAGCGGCCGCAAGGTCGGGGCGTCGAGAACGAACTCGTCGCGCATGTCGAAGGCGCCGCCGCCCATCGACTGGTGGACCACGATCTCGAGCACGGGGCGGCCATTGCGCTCGGCGCGCTTCACGGTCTGCCACGTCACCCCGACCGGGCGGCTGACGCCGTCGCGGTTCATGTTCAGGGTGTAGCAGGTGCGGCTGTCGGCCAGCCGGGCGCCGTCGGGAACGGCGGTGGGACCCTGCGCCAGGGCGGGGGCGAGGGCGATCAGAAGGCTCAGCACGGGAATCTCCAGCGGGGCGGTCCGACCATTTGCCCGGCGCGGACGCGCCGCTCAAGTGAAGCTTCCGCAAGGTGGCGGCGAAGGCTGCGCGGCTCTGGCCATGTCGGCTCCCGCCCGCTATGGCCGCGTCCATGACCCAGCCCTCCTCCTACGACGTCTGCGCCGTCGGCAACGCCATCGTCGACGTCCTCGCCCCTTGCGACCCCGCCTTTCTCGAGGCCCAGGGCCTGACCGCCGGCTCGATGCAGCTGGTCGACGCCGAACGCAGCGCCGCCCTCTATGCGGCGATGAACGCCGGGGTCGAGGCCTCGGGCGGCTCGGCCGGCAACACCGTCGCCGGCGTCGGCTCGTTCGGCGGCCGCGCGGCCTATATCGGCAAGGTCGCCGACGACCAGCTGGGCGGGGTGTTCACCCATGATATCCACGCCGTCGGGGTGCGGTTCGCCACCCCGCCGCTGGCGGACGGGGCCGCCGCCGGTCTCGCCACCGGGGTCTGCATGATCAACGTCACCCCCGATGGCCAGCGCACCATGTGCACCTTCCTCGGCGCCGCCAACCAGCTGTCGGTGGACGACATCGACGCCGACCTGATCGGGGCCTCGGCCATCGT
>NZ_JAVHLH010000129.1 GCF_031082345.1 Brevundimonas sp.
TGATGCACGCGGGGGAGAGCATCCGCAGCGTGGTGGTGTTCTAGAGGCTTGCGTCCCCGGGATAGTTGTTTAAAAAAACTGTCCTGAAGCAGGAAAAGGGAAGCCATGTTCACCCACATCACCGTCGGCGCGAACGACGTCGAGGCGTCGCGCCAATTCTATGACGCGGCGCTGGGCGCGCTGGGGATCGCGCCGGCCAGCGGGCCGGACCCCAAGGGTCGCTACTGGTGGCGGACGGAGCGGGGGGCGTTCGCGGTCGGCCAGCCGATCGACGGCGAGCCGGCCTGTCACGCCAACGGCGGCACCATCGGCTTTCACGCCGCCAGCCCGGAAGCGGTCGACGCCTTTCACACGGCGGGCGTCGAGAGCGGCGGCGTCTCCATCGAGAATCCGCCCGGATTCCGGGAGCTGGCCGTCGGGAAGCTGTATCTGGCCTATCTGCGCGATCCAGCCGGCAACAAGGTCTGCGCCCTGCACAGGCCGGGGTGACACTCGATATTCCATCCGCTCATCCCGGCGAAAGCCGGGACCCAGTGCTTTGGACGATCGGTCCCGGTAGGCTGCCCGGAACGATATCCTGAAACGCCGGCGTCAAGCTGGACAGAACTGGGTCCCGGCTTTCGCCGGGATGAGCGGAAAATATGGAAACCCTGAAGACCCACGTCGTCCACGGCGGAACCCTGCGCTATCTGCGCCACGACAGCGCGACCACCGGCACGGCGATGACGCTGTCGGTGTTCACGCCGCCGGGGGAGGGGCCGTTCCCGGTGCTGATCTGGCTGTCGGGCCTGACCTGCACCGAGGACAATTTCACCACCAAGGCCGGGGCCTATGGCGCGGCGGCCGCGCACGGCGTGATCGTGGTGGCCCCGGACACCTCGCCGAGGGGGGAAGGCGTCGCGGACGATCCGGCCTACGACCTGGGGCAGGGGGCGGGCTTCTATGTCGACGCCGTCGAGGCGCCGTGGGCGAAGCATTTCCGCATGGAGAGCTATGTCGTCGGCGAACTGATCGGGCTGGTCGACGCGGAATTCCCGACCACGAAGGCGCGGGCGATCTCGGGGCATTCGATGGGCGGGCATGGGGCGCTGACGCTGGCGCTGAGGCATCCGCACCTGTTCCGGTCGGTCTCGGCCTTCGCGCCGATCGCCTCGCCGACGCGCTGTCCGTGGGGCGAGAAGGCGTTCGCCGCCTATCTGGGCGAGGACCGGGAGACGTGGGCCGAGCACGACGCGGCGCGGCTGATCGGGGACGGGGTCGGGGCCGGCTGTTTTGACGACATCCTGATCGACCAGGGGGACGCCGATCCGTTCCTGGTGGAGCAGCTGAAGCCGGAGCTGCTGGTCGCGGCGGCGGAGGCGGCGGGGCAGACGGTCACGCTGAGGATGCAGCCGGGGTATGATCACTCCTATTTCTTCATGACCAGTTTCATCGCCGACCATGTGGCCTTCCACGCCGCGCGGCTGAAGGACTGATCGGTCCGTGATAGGGTCGCGTCCGGAACTGGAGGGCGTCCCATGCGGCTCGTTGCATTCGCGTTCGGCCTGATGGCCCTGGCGGCCGTCGCGGCGCCGGCCGCGGCCCAGCAGCAGATGGTCGATCCGGATTTCCGGCCGACCGTGGAGCGTCCGGCCTATGCGGCGGGCCAGGGTCCGGTCGTGGTCATCGACGAGGCGCACGCCAATTTCCACCGGCTGGAGGGCCAGTATGCGCCGTTCGCGGCGCTGCTGAGGGCCGACGGCTACCAGGTGCGGGCCGGGACGCAGGCGTTCGACGCCGGCGGTCTGGAGGGCGTGGACGTGGTGGTCATCGCCAATGCGGGCGCGACCCAGCAAAAGCCGACGCCGCCGGCCTTCACCGAGGCCGAAGGAGCGGCGCTGGAGGCGTGGGTCCGGGACGGCGGCAGGCTGCTGCTGATCGCCGATCACACGCCGTTCGGGGCGGCGGCGGAGGCGTTGGCGGCGCGGTTCGGGGTGAGGATGGGGACCGGCTACGCCTTCGCGATGACGGACGGGGGCCGCGACCTGACGACCAACCTGACCTATCCGGCCGAGGCCTTGGGGGATCATCCGATCATTGCGGGACGCGGCGACTCGGAGCGGGTGGACAGCGTGACCGCCTTCACCGGCCAGTCGCTGGAGGGGCCGGACGGCGCGACGGCGCTGCTGCACATGACCGATGGCGCGCGGGAGTCGCCCGATCTGCCGACGCTGCAGGCCCTGGCCGACCGGCTGGACGAGGCGGGCGGGTCCGAGGCCGCGGTGGCGGAACTGTCGAAGCCGGCGCTGCCGGCGCAGGGACTGGCGTTCGAATACGGCCGGGGGCGGGTGGTGGTGCTGGGCGAGGCCGGGATGCTGTCGGCGCAGCTGATCCGCTATCCGCCGGAGAGCGGTCAGGCCGACCGGCGCTTCGGCATGAACGCCGCGCCGGGCAATGCGCGCTTCGGGCTCAACATAATGCACTGGCTGAGCGGCCTGCTGCCCTGAAGCCGTGCTAGGGAGGGATCATGACCACCGCTGACGCCGCCCACGACGAGATGTTCGCCGCCCTGTGCCGGGAGGTCGGCTTCTGCCTGCACCCCAAGGGCGAGAAGCGGGTGCTGGCGGCCCTGCCGAACGGACTGGACGCCGCGACGCGGGCGGTGTTCGACGCCGAGGGGGTGGATTTCGTCTCCGCCTCCGGCGACCTGCGGCGCGCGGTGCGGGACTGCCTGAAGGCCAATCTGCCGGAGATCTGAGCGGCAGCTCTAGTCGTCGGACGCCGGCGGGGCGCCGTCGGAGGCCGTTGTCGTCGTGACGACCGTGGTCGTGGTCGACGTGGTTTTCGAGACCGACCATTCGGTGTTGCAGGAAGGTGCGCCGACCCATTCGCCCGTGCTGGTGTGGCAGTTCGAGCGGACCTCGGCCTGATCCGCCATCCGGTCGAGGGAGGCCACGGCGGCGCAGCCGGGGAGGGCGAACAGCGCCGCCAGAGCGGCCAGGGCGCGATGGATTGAGGTCACCGTTCTCCTCCTCGAGAATGAACCCCGAAGATCAACTCACGCGTGCGCGGATGCAAGCGTGCTGAACCAAATTCCCTCCGACCCGCTTGGGTTCGACGTGCGGGCGCCTAGATGAGGGCTCCCCGAAACCCGTCGAAGGAGCCTCCCCATGGCCTTTACGCTTCCGCCCCTCCCCTATGCCTATGACGCCCTGGAGCCGGCCATCGACAAGGCGACGATGGAGTTCCACCACGACAAGCACCACCAAGCCTATGTCGACAATCTGAACAAGGCGGTGGACGCGGACAGCAGCCTGCAGGGCAAGTCGCTGGAAGAGCTGTTCGCCGGCATCTCGAAGGCGCCCAGGGCCGTGCGCAACAATGGCGGCGGGCACTGGAACCACAGCCTGTTCTGGGAGCTGCTGGCGCCGCAGGGCAAGACCGGCGAGCCCTCGGCCGAGCTGGCCGCCGCCATCGACCGCGATCTGGGCGGGATGGAGAAATTCAAGGAGGCCTTCAACGCCGCCGGCGCCGGCCAGTTCGGCTCGGGCTGGGCCTGGCTGATCGTGCAGGACGGCAAGCTGAAGGTCACCTCGACGCCGAACCAGGACAATCCGCTGATGGATGTGGCCGACGACAAGGGCGCCGTGGTTCTGGCCGCCGATGTCTGGGAGCACGCCTATTATCTGAAGTACCAGAACCGCCGGCCCGACTATCTGAAGGCGTTCTGGTCGGTGGTGAACTGGAACAAGGCCAACGAACTGTTCGCCGCGGCGGGCTGAGCCACGCGAGGGCGGCGTCCGCCGAAGTCTTGACGGACGCCGCTCCGACCGTCATAAGCCCCGCCTTCACGCCACCGGCTCGCCGCGTTGCGTGATTGACTACGGACGATGCGTGGACCGCCGTTGAGATCGTCTCTCCAGTTGGGGAGGGACCGGGCCGCATCATGAGAAGAGTGACATATGTCCAAGCGCCATAGCGCCAAGTACAAACTCGACCGGGTCATGGGTGAAAACCTGTGGGGCCGCTCGAAATCCCCCGTCAACAAGCGCTCGTACGGCCCCGGCCAGCACGGTCAGCGCCGCAAGCAGAAGGTCTCGGACTTCGGCCTGCAGCTGAAGGCCAAGCAGAAGCTGAAGGGCTATTACGGCAACATCACCGAGAAGCAGTTCTCGGCGACCTATGACGAAGCCTCGCGCCGCAAGGGCAACAGCTCCGAGAACCTGATCGGCCTGCTGGAGTCGCGCCTCGACGCCATCGTCTACCGCGCCAAATTCGTCCCGACCGTCTGGGCCGCCCGCCAGTTCGTCAGCCACGGCCACGTGACCGTCGACGGCAAGAAGGTCGACATCGGTTCCTACCGGGTCAAGCCGGGCCAGGTCATCGAGGTCAAGGAGAAGTCCCGCTCGATGGCGCTGGTGCTGGAGGCCCAGCAGTCGTCGGAGCGCGACGTGCCCGACTACCTCGAGCTGGGTGACCGCGGCTTCTCGGTCCGCTACGTCCGCGTGCCGGAACTGGCCGACGTGCCGTTCCCGGTGAAGATGGAGCCGAACCTGGTGGTCGAATACTACTCGTCGTAATCGGCTGTTTCGACAGACGTTCGGAAGGGCCCCGGAGCGATCCGGGGCCCTTTCCACATCAGGCCCGCATCGGGTTCCCCTCGGGGGCGAACAGGCGCACACTATGCGCGTTCAGGAATCGGCACGGGAGGCCGGGCATGAAACGGACCGTCACGCTCGCCGGCACGATGACCCTCGCCGTGGCGCTCTCGGGTTGCGCGCTCGTGGACCGCTGGACCGGCCGGGAGGCCGCGCCGATGCTCGCCGACAGCCCGGGCCAGATCGAACCCGTGCACGCCGCCGCCATCGTGCAGGACCAGGCCGTGTTCTGGGTCAGTTCGAACGGCTGCACCCAGAAAGCCGACCTGCTGCCGGTCGTCCGCCGTCAGGGCGACGCCTCGGTGATCACCCTGCGCCGCCTGAAGGAGGATCGCTGTCTCGAACCTCGCGCCCAAGGGGTCGAGATGAGCTGGACCTTTCAGGAGATGGGGCTGGCGCCGGGCAGTCGGGTTTCGGTCGAAAACCCCTACCAGCTGCCGCGCGGCTAACCCGTCAGCGGATCTCGAATTTCGGCAGCATGTCGGCCGGGATGCGGTGCGGCCGCATGGTCACGGCGTCCACCAACACCCATTCCGAGACGCCCTGGGCGCACAGACGCCCGTCGCCGTCCTCGATGCGGACATAGCGGTTGAAGCGCGGCCCCTGCGGGTCGCCGACCCAGGTGCGGGCCTTTACGCCGGGGGCGTCGGGCGGCAGCGGGCGGAAATAGTCGATCTCGTGGCGCACGGCGACCCACGACCATCGGGCCCGGGTCTCCGGGTCGAAGCGGGCGTTCCAGTGGGCCGTGCCGGCGTCCTGCAGCCAGCCGACGTAGACGACGTTGTTGACGTGGCCGTTGTCGTCGATGTGCTCGGGGCGGACCTCCAGCGGGACGACGAAAATTTCGCGGTCCGCCCGGGGTTCGAGCTGGGCCTTGGCCATCAGGCGTCGGCGTCGCCGAGGGGCACGCCCTTTTCGGCCATCAGGGTCTGCAGTTCGCCGGCGCTGAACATCTCGCGCACGATATCCGAGCCGCCGACGAATTCGCCCTTGATGTAGAGCTGGGGGATGGTCGGCCAGTCGCTGAAGGTCTTGACGCCCTCGCGCAGGGCCTCGTCCTGCAACACGTCGACGCCGACGAAGGGGGCGCCCACGTGGTCGAGGATCTGCACAGCCAGCGAGGAGAAGCCGCAACGCGGCGCGTCCGGCGTGCCCTTCATGAACAGGACGACGTCGTGGCCCTTCACCGTATCGGCGATGAAGGCGTGGACGGGGTTGGCGACAGCTTGATCGGTCACTGGAACTGGCCTTTCGATGAAGGCCGTCAGCTAGGCGCCCTGAGGGGCGGGGTCAAGGCGTCGGAAGGTCCCAGGTCGTGGGTCAGGCCGCCTTGGCGCCGGCCACGCGGGCCATTTCGATCTGGGCGGCGAGGCCCGGCGGCATGTCGCGATCGGGCACCAGGGACAGCATGTTCAGCCGCTCCGTGTCGCTGGCGCGGATCAGCACGCTGGAGACCGAGGGGTCCGTGAGGGCGTAGGCCAGGCAGATGGCCTCGGCCGGCCAGTTGTTGGTGCGGTGAAGGAAGGCGAAGGTGCCGGCGTGGGCCAGCGGATTGGCCTTCGTTTTGGGGCCGCCGAATCCGAAGAAGCCCTTCTTCGGCTGGTGGACGGCCGCGGCCTTCTTGGCCGTGTCGAGGCTCTCAGGGAAGTAGTCGTAGACGAAGATGGCCATGTCCGCCTCGCGCGCCACGCGCAGGCGCGAGCGGATCTGCCACGGCGAATTAACGTGGAAAGGCGTGGCCAGGACGTCGAAGGCGCCGGTCGAGACATAGGTGTCCATCACCTCGCCCTCGCCGGAGATGCCCAGCAGGCGGACGCGTTCGGTGGCGCGCAGGGCCTTGAGCGCGTTCAGGGTCGTCTGAGGCAGTTCGTGCTCGGCCGGTTCGTCGAGGATGGCCAGGTCGAACCAGCCCAGGCCGGAGATGCCCAGCGCCCGATCGATGGCCGAGGTGATGCCCTCGGCCGAGAAGTCGCGGTCCGAGCCGCGACGGCCGTCGCCGGCCCCCAGCATCAGCGACACCTGCACCAGCTTGCGGTCGACGTCCTTCAGGGCCTGGCCGAGGACCTCGGCGAGCACCGGGTCGGCGGTCTCGAGGCGGTAGCTGTTGATGCCGGCTTCCAGCGCCGAATAGACCAGGTCGCGGCCGGCCTGGGGACCCTGGGCGATGTCGCGGGGGCCGAGGCTCAGCGTCAGCGCCGAGACCGCCTGACCCGCCTGTCCGAAGGGACGGTAGCGCATGGTTCAGTCTCCTGCCGGGGAGGTATTGGCCGGGGCCGAGGTTTCGAGCGCCAGCGCGTGAAGTTCGCCGCCCATCTTGCCCTTCAGCGCCGCATAGACGAGCTGGTGCTGGCGCACGCGGGGCAGGCCGGCGAAGGCGGTCGACACGATGCGGGCGCGATAGTGGTCGCCGTCGCCGGCCAGATCGTCGATGACGATCTCGGCGTCGGGAAAGGCTTCGGTCAGATGGCCGCGAAGCTCTTCGACGGGCATGGGCATGGGGCGGGCGATCTCCGGATTCGCCGGCCAGAATGGCGCGTAAACCTTAATGTCCGGCTACGGGGCGGGCCGTCGCTCAGACCGCCGCTCGCTCCAGCAGGATGACCGGCGCGCCCTTGTAGTCGGTGCGGGCGTACTCGCGGTAGCCGGCGCGCGCCGCCAGGGCGAGCGAGGGCGTGTTGGTCGGGTCGATCATGCAGACGGTGCGGGGCGCGTTCAGCGTATCGTCGCACCAGGCCAGGGCCGCCGAGACCGCCTCGAAAGCCAGACCCTTGCCCTGGAAGGCGGAACGGAGGCCCCAGCCCAGTTCCGGCGCGTCGAAGGCGGGCTCCAGCACGCGGTGGTAGTCGAGCACGCCGACGCCGCCGACATGCTCGCCGGTGTCCTTCAGCCGGAGGGTCCAGTTGCCGTGGCCGAGAGCCTCCCAGTGGCCGAGATCGCGCAACAGCCGGAACCAGACATCCTCGTCGCTGAGGGGCTCGGGGAAGAGGTGGCGGATGACGTCCGGGTCGGCCCACATGGCGCGCAGGTCGTCGTAGTCGGATACGGCGACCGGGGTCAGGGTCAGGCGTTCGGTGATCAGGGTGGTCATGGGGTCTCGAACAGGGCTCCGGCGCGCTCGATGCGGGTCTGACCGTTAGCGTCCGTCACGGCGAAGGTGAAGCCGGGCTGCAGCGCGAAGCCCCCGGCGCGGCCCTGTTTGTCGAGGGCCAGCAGGGCGACCTGGGAATTAGCCACCTTGGCGCCGCGCAGGCGGGCGAGGCGCTCGATGACGCGGCGGCAGGCGGCCGTGGGGTCGAGACCGGCGCGCAGGGCCTCGACCACGGCGTGG